>DAOMFN010000194.1:0-4880 GCA_035429785.1 Anaeromyxobacteraceae bacterium | reverse complement strand
GCCGCGGCGGCCTTGGGGGCGGCCTGGGCGGAGGGCGCGGGCGCGGCAGCCTTCTTCTCGCCGCAGGCGGCGAGCACCGCGAGCGCCGCTGCGGCGGCGAGGAACCGGCGGCTCATGGCTTCCCCCCGCCGGCGCCGGCCTTGCCCGGGGCGGGCTTGGGCTGGACGAACATGAAGGTGGTGACCAGGAACTTCGCGTTCAGGATGACCTTGCCGCCGGCGTCCTTGGGCGCGTCGAGCGTGATGCCGTTCACGTTCACGATGCGGCGCAGGCGCGCCAGCGAGTCGAAGAAGGTCACGATCTCGTGGAAGTTGCCGGTGACCGCCATGTTGATGGGCACCCGCGCGTAGAACCCCTCGGTCGCCTCGGCCTGCGGCTCGATGGTCGCGATCTCGAGCCCGGCCTTGCGCGCGCGCTCCTGGAAGAGCTGGAGCAGCTCGTCGATCTTCTTCTGCTCGGGCAGCTCGGCCAGCGCCTCCTGGAGCCGCTGCTCGAGCAGCTCCTTCTCGCGGCGGAACTGGTTCAGGTTGTTGGCGATGGCGGTCTTCTCGATGAGCTCGCCGTCGAGCCGCTTCTGCTCCGCCTCCGCGCGGGTGATGCGCGCCTCGACGTCGGAGATCGACCGGCCGAAGGTGGGAATGGAGACGACGAAGTAGTTGAGGGCGGTGAGCAGCACCACGATGGCCGCCACCACCCCGGCCTTCGCGGCCATGGGCGCCCGGGCGATGGCGTCGATGATCCGGTCCATGGCCTACCTCTTCCCCGGAGCCGCCGGAGGCGGTGCCGCCGCCGGCGTGTAGTTGGCCTTCGCGGTGAGGACGAAGTCGACCACCCGCATGCCGCCGCGGTTCACCGCGGCGGTCTTCTTCAGCTCGACCTTCTGGAAGTAGGGCGTGCCGGCGAGAGCGGTCATGAAGGCGGACACGTCGTCGATGGTGGCGGCGGTCCCGTCGAAGGTCACGTCCCCCGACTTCTCGTCCATCTTCCTCACCTCGACCCGCGGCGGGATGACCTGGGCGAGGGCGTCGAGCATCTTCACGGGCCCGGACCGGCCGGCCTTGAGCCGGTCGAGGGCGTCCAGCTTCTCCTTGAGGGCCGCCTGCTGCGCCTTGATGTCCTTCACCTCGCCGATGATGCGGTCGAGCTGGACGATCTCTTCGCGGGTGCGGCGGAGCTTGGCCTCGCGCGCGGCGAGGTCGCCGGCGCGGGAGGAGGACCAGACCCAGTTGGCGATGATCGCCAGGACCACGATGAGGGCGAGCAGCAGCAGCTGCTGCCTGCCAGCTGCCTTCTTCTTCGAGACCCGGACGGGTAGCAGGTTGATGCGGATCATGGCTACTTGTCTCCGGGGCGGCGGAGCGCGAGGCCGACGGCCACCGCCGCTGCGGGCGCTGCGTTCATGATCGCTGCCGGGTCGAACTTCCGGTTGTCGACCTCGATGTTCTTGAAGGGGTTCAGGATCTCCACCGGAACCCCGGCTCGCTGCTCGATGACCTTGAAGAGCGCCGGGATGCGCGCCGTCCCCCCGGACAGGTAGACGCGCGTGGGGTGGATGTCCGGCGCGGTCGCGGCGTGGAAGTCGAGGGAGCGCTGGATCTCGCCGCCCATCTGGTCGGCCACGCCCTGGATCACCCGCTCCACCTCCTGCGGGACGACGGCGTCGGTCTCGCCCTGGCCGCCGACCTTGAGGGCCTCGGCCTCCTCCGCGGAGATGTTGAGCTGCTTCTGGATCTCCTCGGTGAAGGCGTTCCCGCCCACGGTGATGTCGCGCGTGAAGGTGGCGAGCCCGTTGTTCACCACGTTGATGTTGGTGACGGCGGCCCCCACGTTGATGAGCACGACCGGCTGGTTCGGCGCCTGCGGGTAGTTGGCCTCGAAGGCGTTCTGGACCGCGAAGGCGTCGACGTCGACCACGGTGGCGGTGAGGCCCGCCTCGGAGCAGACCGAGGTGAAGTCGTTGATCATGTCCTTCTTCGCGGCCACGAGCAGGACGTCCATCTGCCCGGCGGCGTCGGCCTGCGTGGAGAGGATCTGCGTGTCGATGTTCACGTCCTTCACGTCGAAGGGGATGTACTGCTCCGCCTCCCACTGGATGGACTCGTCGAGGTCCTCCTGGGACATGAAGGGCATGGAGATGCGCTTGATGATGACCGAGTGGCCCCGGACGCCGATCGAGACGTCCTTCGTGCGCACCTTCTGCTGGGCGACGAGCTCGCGGATGGCCTCGACGATGGCCGCCGAGTTCATGAGCTGGTTGTCGACGATGGCCTCGGGCGGCAGCGGCGCCTCGCCCCAGGCGAGGAGCGCGTGGCCGTGCCGCCCTTCCTTGAGGTGGACGAGCTTGACGCTCGAGGAGCCGATGTCGAGGCCGAGGGCCAGCTTGTTCTTCGCCATCGATTCCCCCTCTACGGCCTCTTCCGGCCCGCGGCGGCGGGCGCCACGGAGCGGCGGGCGGTCCGCGCGCCGAAGACCCGGTCCCTGTCGGCCGGGCGGAGTCCAAGGGCCAGGATGATCTTTCGCTTCGTGTCGACGCGGCACTCGGCGCCGCGCTCCACGCGCGTGACGGTGAGTGCGGAGACGCCCGCCTTCCGCGCCAGCTCGGCCTTGGTGAGGAGCTGGTCCTCGCGCAGGGCCCGCACGTTGTTCTCCGCGCGGCGGAGCCTGGGCGTCGGGTCTCGGACGGGCATCGTTGGATCACGGTACGCCGGTCACTGCGGGGAGATCAAGAAATCCGCAAGAAGCCGATGTCCCACCAGCGCGCACACCGGAGCCATACCGATGCATCACGGACGCCTCGTTATCGGTCGATCCCGTACTCCTTGATCTTGTACAGGAGCGCCCGGTAGGAGAGCTCGAGCAGCTCGGCGGCGCGGGTCCGGTTGCCGCCGGTCCGGTCCAGGGCGTCCCGGATGAGGCGTTCCTCGAGCGCCCGGAACCCCCTCTTCACGGACAGGTCGCCGTCGCGGGGGGGCAGGGAGGGCGTGACCCGGCCGGGGAGCCGGACCTCCTCCGGCAGGTCGGCCTCCTCGAGGAGGGGCCCGTCGGCGAGCACCACGGCCCGTTCCACCGCGTGCTCGAGCTCGCGGACGTTGCCGGGCCACCGGTAGGCCTGCAGCACCTCCAGCGCCCCGGGAGAGATCCCCCGAAGTGGGGCCTCGGGGCGCAGCCGGGCGTAGCGGGACAGGAAGTGGTCGACGAGCGCCGGGACGTCCTCCGGGCGCTCGCGGAGCGGGGGCAGGCGCAGCGTCACCACGTGGAGGCGGTAGAAGAGGTCCTCCCGGAAGAGGCCGTCCTTCACCGCGCGTCCGAGGTCGCGCGCCGTCGCCGCCACCACCCGGGCGTCCACCCGCTCGGAGCGCGTGTCCCCCACCCTCCGCACCTGGCCGTCCTCGAGGAAGCGGAGGAGCTTCACCTGGAGCCCGAGGGGCAGCTCCCCGATCTCGTCGAGGAAGAGCGTGCCCCCGTCGGCCTCGGCCGCCAGCCCCTTCTTGTCCCGGGAGGCGTCGGTGAAGGCGCCCCGCACGTGGCCGAAGAGCTCGGACTCGATCAGCTCGGCGGGGATGGCCCCGCAGTTCACGGCCACGAAGGGCATGGCCGCCCGGGGCGAGAGGTCGTGCAGCGCCCTGGCGACGAGCTCCTTCCCGGTGCCCGACTCGCCGGTGAGGAGGACGGTGGTGGGCGTGGGCGCCACCTTGCGGACCTGGCGGAGGAGGTCCTGCACCACCGGCGAGCTCCCCACGAAGTTCTCGAGCCGCCGCCCGTCCGCGATCTCGGAGCGCAGCCGCCGGTTCTCCCGCGAGAGGCGCAGCCGTTCCTCGGCCTTGCGCAGGACGAGCACCACCTCGTCCGGCCTGAAGGGCTTCGACACGTAGTCGTAGGCGCCGGCCTTCATGGCCTCGATGGCGGAGTCGTGGCTGCCGTAGGCGCTCATCACGATGAAGGTGAGGTCGGGCTGGCGCTCCAGCGCCCGGCGGAGCAGCGCGATCCCGTCCATGCGCGGCATGCGGACGTCGGACAGGACGAGGTCGTAGTCGCGGGCCGCGAGCTCCCGGAGCGCGTCCTCGCCGTTCGAGACCGCGCGCACGTCGTAGCCGCGATCCGAGAGGATCACGGTGAGGAGGTGCCGCATCGGCTCCTCGTCGTCGACGATGAGGACGTTCTGGAAGGCCACGGGAAAAGCCTAGCACGCGCCGGGGCGCCATCAGGGGAGCGGGACCTCGAGCCCCCCGCGGACGGCGGCCTCGGGGACCTCGACCTCCACGGACGGCGCCTCGCCGGCGGTGATGCGCCAGGCCGGCCCGGTCTGGATGGCCTGGACCCCGAACCGGGTGGGCACGGCCACGCGGAGGGTGAAGTTCCCCCCGTCGTCGGCGCGGGTCCAGGCCCGGTAGCGGTGCGGGCGTCCCCACTCCCGCAGCTCGATCTCGCCGGTGACGAGCGCACCCGGCCCCGCACGGCCGGTGATCCGGGCCCCCGGCACGAGCTCGAACGCCCAGACGAGCGGCAGCGGGAAGGAGATGCCCCGCGCCACCGCCTCGCTGGCCGCCACGGGCATGAGCCGCTCGAGGTGCGGCACCTCGACGGAGGGCAGCCCCGATCCGGCGATGAGCAGCTGCGAGAGCGGGGTGGCCTTCATCCATCGCAGGTTGAGCACCGGCGGGTCCCCCTCGACCATGCTCCCCCGCCCCGGCGCGGCCTGGTGCACGGCGAGCACGTGACCGCCGCCGATCACGAACCCGAGGTCGCGACGTTCCATGGTGGCGACGAGCCGCGCCTCGTCGCCGAGGTAGTCGGCTTCCACCTCCTCGAAGCCCTGCGGATCGGGGTAGGTCCCGAAGCCGTTGGCGACGACCGGCCGGCCCGAGAGCTGCTGGCTCGCG
>DAOMFN010000193.1:0-4947 GCA_035429785.1 Anaeromyxobacteraceae bacterium | reverse complement strand
GCCCGGGCCTGGCTGCGGGCGGAGATGCCGGAGGCGGTGAGCGCGCCGAGGTGGCCCTGCACGTCGGCCCGGCCCACTTCGTCCCAGGACGTCCGTCCGGCGGCGCCGAGCCACTCGACGTAGCGGCGGACGTCGCGCGCGTAGGACTCCACCGAGTTGGGGGCGAGCCCTTTCTCGACGCGGAGGTGGGCGAGGAAGAGGTCGAGGGCCGGGGAGAGGGGGCCGCCCGGTCCGGCCGCGGCCCCGGCGCGCCCCATCAGAGGTCCGAGACGTCGCCCTTGCCGGCGCGGACCACGCGCGGCTCCGGGCCGGTGAGGTCCACGACGCTGGAGGGCTCGTTGGGCTGGTAGCCGCCGTCGAGCACGAGCTCGAGGCCGTGCCCGAGCCGGTCGCGGATGTCGCGGGCGTCGATGAGGACCTCCCCGTCCGGCGTCGCGGCCGACGTCGCCACCACCGGGTGCGCGAGCTTCCGCACGATCTCGAGGGCCACCGGGCTCGCCGGCAGGCGGACGCCGACCGTCTTCTGGCGCCGCAGCGCGAGCTCGGGGACGAGGCGCGTGGCGGGCAGGACGAACGTGAAGGGACCGGGGGTCTTGCGCCGCAGCACGCGGAAGGCCGCGTTGTCGAGCATGGCGTAGCGGGCCACCTCGGAGAGGTCGGAGCAGACGAAGGAGAGCTCCTGGGTCCGGGGGAGCTGCTTCAGCTGGTAGATGCGCTCGATGGCGCGCTTGTCGAAGAGGTCGCAGGCGATCGCGTAGTAGGTGTCGGTCGGGAAGGCCACGAGCCCCCCCGAGGCGAGCACGCTGGCCGCCTTCTCCACCACCCGCGGCTGCGGGTGCTCCGCGTCGATGCTCCAGATGGTCGCCGTCATGCGCTTGCCGTCCCGCCCTCGTCGCGGAGGTTAGCAGCCGGCGCGCCCGGGTCAATTGCGCGTCAGCGCCTGGGTGAGGACCTCGGTGATGCGCTTCCCCTCCTCCGCCCCGATTCGCCGCCCCTCCCGGTTGCGCACGTAGAAGGCGTCGGCGGCCCGGTGCCCCTCGGTGGTGATGCGGGCCAGGTCGACGGACAGGCCGAGGTCGAAGAAGCTGCGGGAGAGCGTGTGGAGGAGACCGCTCCGGTCGGCGGTGAAGACGTCGATGACGCTGTGGTCGCGGGAGCTCTCGTTGTCGATGACCACCTTCGTCGCCACCCGGGGCAGGGGGCGCGCCGGGAGCGGAGACGCCCGGAGGCGGCGGGCCATCAGCTCCTCGAGGTCCACGGACTCGGCGAGCACCTTCTGGAGATCGGCCCGGGCCGCCCTCCAGCGCGCCGGCTCCAGCGCCCCGCCCTCCGGGCCGCGCACCTCGAACAGGTCGAGCGCCTTGCCTGCGATCCAGCCCAGGGCGGGATCGGCCGGCGTCGAGAACACCTCGGCGTGCTGGATGTCGATGCGGTGTGCGGCGAGGACGCCGGCGACGAGGGCGAGCAGGCCGGGCCGGTCGCCGGCGGTCAGTGCGAGCTCGGAGTGGCCGAGCGCGGGCCGGTGACGCACGACGGCGGCGAGCGGGAGGTTCCGCCCCATCGCGAGCAGGCGGAGGTGGCGGGGAGCCCGGGCCGGGAGCTCGGTGAGGAAGTACCGGGCGGGCATGGCCTGGACGAAGCGGACCCGCTCCTCCTCGGGGACGCCCCGCGCGGCGAGCGCCTCCGCTACGGCGGTGCGCCCGAGCACCTCGTGGGTGCCGGGAACGGGGCGCCCACGGTCCCCGCCCTCGGCGAGCACGGCGCGGGTCTTCTCGTAGAGCTCCCGCAGGAGCCGCCCCTTCCACTCGGTCCAGGTCTTCGGCCCCACCGTGGCGATGTCCGCGTAGGTGAGCAGGTAGAGCTTGTCGAGCCGGTCGGTGGTGCCCACCTCGTCGGCGAAGGCGTGGATGAGGTCCGGGTCGGAGAGGTCGCGCCGCTGGGCGATGTTCGCCATGCGCAGGTGGCGGGCGACGAGCCACTCCACGTCCGCGGCCACGTCCGGATCGATGCCCATGCGGACGCAGGCGGCCGCGGCGATCTCGGCTCCCCGGGCCGAGTGGTCCTTCCCGGATCCCTTGCCGATGTCGTGGAAGAGCGTGCCCAGGTAGAGCCCGAGCGGCTGGGCGAGCCCCTGCATGAGCGGGGTGAGCCCGTCCACCTGCAGGTCGCCGTTGCGGAGCGCGAGGAGGCGGCGCACCGCGAACAGGCTGTGAACGTCCACGGTGTACACGTGGTAGAGGTCGATCTGCCGCCGCGCCGTGACCCGGGCGAACTCGGGCAGCACCCGCTCCAGCACGCCCACCTCGTGCATGAGGGGCAGGAACCGGCCGCGCGTGCCGGGCCGCGTGAACATCGCGAGCAGCTCCTGGTTCAGCTCCGGGTCGCTCGCGCCCTCCGCGGGGAAGCTGGTCGCCGCCTGGGCGGCGAGGTCGCGGGCGAACGGGTAGAGGTCGAGACCCTCCCGGTCGGCCGTGGCGAAGAGGCGCACCAGCGCGGCCGGGGAGCGCTGGAGGACCTCCCGGTCGGCGACGGTGAGCCGGCCGCGGAACACCTTGAACTCCCCGCCGGGCAGCGGCCGGGCGTCGGGAGCCGTCCCCTGCCCTTCCGCTCCCTTCCGGGAGGCGAGCGCGTCGGCGCGGCGCCAGGGCTTCGCCCGGGCCGGCTCGAGGCACCGGTCGACCAGCGCGTCGCAGGCCACGAGGATGGTCTTCGCGGCCAGGTAGTAGTGGCGCATGAACTCCTCGACCGCGCCGTCGCCGTCGCCGTAGCCGAGGAAGGCGGCCACCTGGGGCTGCAGGTCGAAGGTGATCTGGTCGGTCTTGCGGCCGGTCAGGTAGTGGAGGTGGTTGCGGATGCGCCAGACGAAGTCGCGGGCGCGCCGGAGCTCCCGCACCTCCTGCTCCGGGAGGAGCGCCCGGTTCAGCAGGTCGGTGATGCCCGCCACCTTGAAGCGGGCCCGCGCCGCCCAGAGCCCCATCTGGAGGTCGCGCAGGCCGCCCTCCGACTGCTTGAGATTGGGCTCGAGCAGGTAGATCGAGTCGCCGAACTTCTCCCTCCGCTCCCGCGCCTCGCGGGTCTTGTCGGCGATGAAGGCGTCCACCTTGGCCTGGGAGAGCCCGTGGAGCTGGTCCCGCTCCAGCTCCTGGTACAGGGCCCGGTCGCCGTGCAGCTGGCGCAGGTCGAGGAGCGCGGTCCGGGCGGTGTGATCGGCGGCGGCGAGCTCGTCGCAGGCGTGGACGTCCCGGATCCCGTAGCCCACCTCGAGCTTCAGGTCCCACAGCGCGTACAGGAAGCGCTCCGAGGCCTCCTTCACGAAGGGGCCGGGCTCCCGCTTCTCGTGGAGCACGAGGAGGTCGAGGTCGCTGTAGGGAGCGAGCTCCCTGCGCCCGTAGCCGCCGAGCGCCACGAGGGCCACCGGGGTCGGGGCGTGCTTGGCGGCCGCCGCGGCGAGCGAGCGCTCCCAGATGGCGCCGACGATGCGGTCCGTGGCGGCGCTCTGGAGGCGGACGACGGTGCGCCCGCTCCCGCCGGACCGGTGCACCCCCTCGACGTATCCGCGCAGCGTGGCGAAGTCGGCGGCGACGTTCCCGGTGAGGGGCGGCATGCACTCGAGCCGGGCCTCGAACTCGTACGGGGCGGCCTTGGGCAGCTTGGCGAAGGAGGCGTCCTGGACCAGCATGTCGGGAACCTATATCCGGCGAGGGGTGCCGGCGCCGCAGCCCGCCGGGCTCCGGACCTCAGCGCGCCGCGGCCACCCGGACCTGGCCGGCGTACTCGACGACCGCCCGGGCGATGCCGTCGGCGACGAGCTGCTGGTAGGCGGGGCTCGCGAGGCGCCGCTCCTCGGCCCGGTTCGAGATGAAGGCCGTCTCCACGAGCACGGCAGGCATCCGGGCGCCGAGGAGCACGTAGAAGAGCGCGTTCTTCACCCCGAGGTCCCTCACCGGGTCGTGCGTCTGGCGGGCGCGGCCGGTGATCTCCTTCTGGACGAGCCGGGCCAGGGTCCGGGAGGCCCCGGCGCTGGCCTTCGCGTCGAGATCCGTGAGGATGCGCTGGACCGCCGGACCCTCGTCGGGCTCCAGGGCGCCGTTCTCGCGGGCCGCGAGCCGCCGGGCGTAGCGGTCGTCGGTGACGTTCAGGAAGTAGGTCTCGACGCCGCTGCGGTCCCGGCGCGGGTGGGCGTTCGCGTGGACGGAGATGAACAGGTCTCCCCGGGCGAGGTTGGCGATGGCGGTCCGCTCCTCCAGCTTGAGGTAGCGGTCGTCCTTCCGGGTGAGCGTGACCTCGTACCCGAGGGAGCGGAGCTTCTCGGCGAGCCGGCGGGCCATGGCGAGCGTCACGTCCTTCTCGCGGACCCCGCGCGGCCCGATGGCGCCGGTGTCGTGCCCCCCGTGGCCGGCGTCGACGATGATCCGGCGCACCGGGCGTCGCGAGGACTCCGCCTCCTCGTCGTCCGGGGCCTGCCGCGGCACCGCGCGGGCGATGACCTCCCGCTCGGCCTCCCGGACCCCCAGATCCACGATGAGGCGCGGCGGGTCGCCGAGCGTGAAGACCTGGTAGGCATCCTGCCCCTTCAGGTCGAGCACGACCCGCACCGTGTCGGGGCCGTACTGGGCGGCGCGGACGCGGTGGAGGAGCCCGTCCCCCACGTTCCGCATCGGCTCCGGCCCGGAGAGGACCGCCGGCCGGAGGTCCAGCGCCAGGCGGCGGGGATGGTCCCCTTCGGCCGGCAGTTCCTGCCTCTCGAATCCGACCGGCTCGGACAGGTAGACCGCGACCCGCGTGTAGTCGGCGTTGGTCCAGGCCTGCACCTCCGAGACCCGGGCCGGCCCGGACTTCGGGGTGGAAGAGCCGGGATCGCCCGCGGGAGCGCCCTCCTCGTCGCCGATGGCCTCGGCGAGCACCGGGTCGAG
The DNA here is from genome assembly GCA_035429785.1 of Anaeromyxobacteraceae bacterium. Taxonomy (GTDB): domain Bacteria; phylum Myxococcota; class Myxococcia; order Myxococcales; family Anaeromyxobacteraceae; genus CAIOAK01. Next base: position 34 of record DAOMFN010000193.1, on the reverse strand, counting down.
ATCGCCCTCGTCGTTGTGCGAGGGGGTGGCGGCC
>DAOMFN010000192.1:0-4952 GCA_035429785.1 Anaeromyxobacteraceae bacterium | reverse complement strand
CCCGGGATGCGGGCGCGGCGCGCCGGCCGGATCCTGGCCGTCGCCTCCATCTCCGGGAAGATCGGCACGGCCGAGGGATCGGCCTACAACGCCTCGAAATGGGGGCTCATCGGCTTCATGAAGAGCCTCGCCGAGGAGCTCCGCGGCTCCGGGGTCCAGGCGATGACGGTCTCGCCCGGGAGCGTGGACACGCGGATGCTGGCCCAGACGCCGTTCCCTCCCGCGATGCAGCCGGAGGACGTGGCCCGCGTCGTGGGCTGGTGCGCCGCGGAGGCCCCCGATGCGATGATCGGGGCCGACGTGGAGGTGTTCGGGTGAGCGCCGCACCCGTCGCCGGCCGCGCCGCGGCGATCGCGGCCGCGGTGCGGGAGCTCGCCCGAGCCTTTCCCCCGGAGCGGCTCCTGCTCGATCCCGAGCGGCTCGAGCCGTACGGGAGGGACGAGTCCGACCTGGGCTCCTTTCCGCCCGACGCTACCGTCCTCGTCGAGTCGGCCGAGGAGGTGCGGACCGTCCTCGCCATCGCCTCGCGCCACCGCGTGCCCGTCGTGCCGGTGGCGGCGCGCAGCGGCAAGTCGGGCGGGTCGCTGCCCATCCACGGTGGCATCGCGGTCTCGGTGGAGCGGATGAACCGCATCCTCGAGGTGAGCCCGGGCGACCTCACCGCCCGCGTGCAGCCCGGGGTGATCACCGGGGCGCTCCAGGCGGAGGTGGAGCGCCACGGGCTCTTCTACCCGCCCGATCCGAACTCGCTCGACCTGTGCACCATCGGCGGCAACGTGGCCGAGAACGCCGGCGGCCCCCGGGCGCTCAAGTACGGCGTGACCCGCGAGTACGTGCTCGGCCTCGAGGTCGTCGTCCCCACCGGCGAGATCCTCCGGGTGGGGCGACGCACGATCAAGGGCGTGGCCGGCTACGACCTCACCGCGCTCTTCGTGGGCAGCGAGGGCACGCTCGGCATCGTCACCGAGGTGACGCTGAAGCTGCTTCCCCGCCCGCGCCACGTGGCGACGGCGCTCGTCTGCTTCCCGGACGTCCGCACCGCGGCCGAGGCGGTCTCCCGCGTGCTCGCGGCGGGCGTCGTCCCGCGCTGCCTGGAGCTCATCGACGACGTGTCCGTGCAGGCCATCGCCCGGGGCTCGCCGTTCCAGCTCCCGGAGGGCGCGGGCGCGGCGCTGCTCTTCGAGACCGACGGGAACGACGAGGAGCAGGTCTTCGCGGAGATGGCCCGGGTGGCGGAGATGGTCCAGGGCAGCGCGGCGGGCGAGGTGGTGGTCGCGCAGACCGAGGCGCAGCGGAAGGACGTCTGGGAGACCCGGAAGTACCTCTCCGTGGCGCTGAAGAAGCTCGCCACCGCCAAGCTGGGCGAGGACGTGGCCGTCCCCCGCTCCCGCATCCCGGAGATGGTGGCCCGCAGCCGGGAGATCGGCCGTGCCCACGGCCTCCTCGTCGCCACCTACGGCCACGCCGGCGACGGAAACCTCCACTGCAACGTCCTCTTCGACGGGGAGCGGGAGCGGGCCCGCGCCGACGCCGCGGTGGCCGACATCCTCCGGGCGGCGGTCGACCTCGGCGGGACCATCACCGGCGAGCACGGGGTGGGGCTCGCGAAGCGAGATTTCCTCTCCTACGAGCAGGGGGAGGCGGTCGTGTCGGTGGAGCGCCGGCTGAAGGCCCTCTTCGACCCGCTCGGGATCCTGAACCCGGGGAAGATGTTCCCGGAGACTTGATCCAGGGCAGGGCGGGGCGATTCGGGAGTGGTTGCGGGGGCTTCGGCTCGATCCCGCCCTCCTTTCCTGCCTTGACAAGATCGGGACGATCCGGCATCAAGGTACCCCCCTCGGCACCCGGTCGGGCCGCATGGCCGCGTCGAGGACCCCGCTCGCGCTGCCCCCTCCCAAGGAGACGAAGGAAGACATGCAACCCAACACTGGAAAGACCCGCCCGGTGGAGCAGGTCGATGGCGTCACCATCCGCTTCGTCGGCGACTCCGGCGACGGCATGCAGCTCGTCGGCTCGGAGTTCACGAAGGCCTCCGCCATCGCCGGCAACGACCTCGCGACCTTCCCCGACTTCCCCGCCGAGATCCGGGCCCCCACGGGCTCGCTCGCCGGCGTCTCCGGCTACCAGGTGAACTTCGGCTCCCGGGACATCTTCACCCCCGGTGATCAGCCCGACGTCCTCGTGGCCATGAACCCGGCCGCGCTGAAGACCAACCTCCAGGACCTGCGTCCCGGCGGCATCCTCATCACGAACAGCGGCGCCTACACCGAGGGGAACCTCGAGAAGGCCGGCTACAAGTCGAACCCGCTCGACGACGAGGCCCTGAAGAAGAACTACAAGGTGGTCTCGGTCGACATGGACAAGCTCACCCAGGCCGCGCTGGTCGGGTCGGGGCTCTCCAACAAGGACCAGGCCCGCTGCCGCAACTACTTCGCGCTGGGCATGATGTACTGGCTCTACAGCCGGCCCCCGGAGGCGCAGCTCGAGAACATCCGGAAGAAGTTCGCCAAGAAGCCGGAGATCGCCGAGGCCAACGTCAAGGTGTTCCAGGCCGGCCACGCCTTCGGCGAGACCACCGAGCTCTTCCTCTCGCAGTACTCGGTCCCGGCCGCCAAGCTCGCCCCGGGCAAGTACCGCAACGTCACCGGCAACACCGCCGCCGCGCTGGCGATCGCCGCCACGGCCAAGCTGACCGGCCGCCAGGTCTTCCTGGGCAGCTACCCCATCACGCCGGCCACCGAGATCCTGGCCGAGTCGTCCTACTTCAAGGACATGGGCGTCGTCACCTACCAGGCCGAGGACGAGATCGCGGGCATCGGCTCCGCCATCGGCGCCTCCTTCGGCGGGTCGCTGGGCGTCACCACGACCTCCGGCCCGGGCCTCGCGCTCAAGTCGGAGATGCTGGGCCTCGCGGTCATCGCCGAGCTCCCGCTCGTCGTCATCGACGTGCAGCGCGGCGGCCCGTCCACGGGCATGCCCACGAAGACCGAGCAGTCCGACCTCTACATCGCGCTCTTCGGCCGCCACGGCGAGGCGCCCATGCCGGTCATCGCCGCCCGCAGCCCGGCCGACTGCTTCTACGCCACGATGGAGGGCTTCAAGATCGCCACCAAGTGGATGACGCCGGTGCTCGTGCTCACCGACGGCTACCTGGGATTCGGCTCCGAGCCCTTCCGCATCCCGGAGGAGGGCGAGCTCAAGCCGTACGAGGTGAAGTACCAGACCAGCGTGAACGATCCCGCTGGCTACATGCCGTACAAGCGGGACGCCAAGCTCATCCGTCCCTGGGCCATCCCCGGCACCCCCGGGCTCGAGCACCGCATCGGCGGCCTCGAGAAGGACTCCATGTCCGGCATGGTCTCCTACGACGGCATGAACCACGAGAAGATGGTGAAGACCCGCGCCCAGAAGGTCCGGAACGTCATCGAGGACGTCCCCGACGTCGAGGTCGACGGCGATCCCAACGGCGACCTCCTGCTCGTCTCCTGGGGCGGCACCTACGGCTCGGTCCGCGGCGCCGCGACCCGGCTGCGCGCCCAGGGCAAGAAGGTGGGGCACGTCCACCTCCGCTGGCTGAATCCGCTCCCCAAGAACCTGGGCGCGGTCCTCAAGTCCTTCAAGAAGGTGCTGGTGCCCGAGGTCAACGACGGGCAGCTCGCCAACTACCTCCGCATGTCCTACCCCGGCATCGATCCGCTCCAGTTCAACCGGATCAACGGCAAGGCCATCAAGATCAGCGAGCTCACCGCCAAGGTGAACGAGATCCTGGGCTAGGGCCCGAAAGGAAAGCCATCACATGAGCGCAAACGGCCAGACCCAGAACCCCGTCCCCACCTACACGAAGAAGGACTTCGAGTCCGGCGTCGATCCGCGCTGGTGCCCGGGGTGCGGCGACTTCTCCATCATCAACCAGGTGCAGAAGGCCATGCCCAACGTGGGCGTGGCCCGCGAGAACATCGTCTTCATCTCCGGCATCGGCTGCTCGTCCCGCTTCCCGTACTACATGAACAACTACGGGATGCACACGCTGCACGGGCGCGCGCCCTCCTTCGCCTCCGGGCTGAAGGTGTCGCGCCCCGAGCTGATGGTGTGGGTCATCACCGGTGACGGCGACGCCCTCGCCATCGGCGGCAACCACTTCATCCACACGATGCGGCGCAACCTGGACCTCAAGGTCCTGATGTTCAACAACCGCATCTACGGCCTCACGAAGGGCCAGGTCTCCCCGACCTCCGAGCTGGGGAAGAAGACCAAGACCACCCCGCACGGCTCGCCGGACTACCCGTTCAACGCACCGGCCCTGGCGCTGGGCGCGGGCGCCACCTTCGTGGCCCGCACCATCGACATCGAGGGCGCCCACATGGGCAACGTGATCGCGGCGGCCGCGCAGCACAAGGGCAGCGCCTTCATCGAGGTCTTCCAGAACTGCCCGGTGTTCAACGACGGCGCCTACACGTTCCTCACCGACAAGGCCGTCAAGGCCGACGCCATCCTCCGCATGGAGGCGGGCAAGCCGCTGCTCTTCGGGAAGGACAACAAGAAGGGCATCCGCTTCGACGGGCAGAAGGCGGAGCTGCAGGTCGTGACCATCGGCGAGAACGGGATCACCGAGAAGGACATCCTCGTCCACGACCCGACCCGCGCCGACCCGACCATCGCCTTCATGATGGCGAACCTGTCCGACCGGGCCGGTTTCCCGACCCCCATCGGCATCTTCCGCGACGTCCGCAAGCCCACCGCGGACGAGAACACCTGGGACATGATCAAGGCCGCCAAGGCCAAGAAGGGCGACGTGCCCCTCGTGAAGTTCCTGTCCGACGCCGACACCTGGCAGGTGAAGTAGCCGGATCCAGGTCTCCGGACCGTTCCAGGCGGGGGGCGCGGCGCGAGCCGTCGCCCCCCGTCGTCTTTCGCGGGCGTTGAGGGTCCGAGGGGCGCGAGCAAGGTGCGGC
>DAOMFN010000191.1:0-4955 GCA_035429785.1 Anaeromyxobacteraceae bacterium | reverse complement strand
TGCTCCGGAAGCCCCGCGGCGACGATCTCGGCGAGGTCGACGACCTTCACCGTCTCCTCCTTGCCGAGCTCGGCCACGCCGTCCTTCAGCATGGTGAGGCAGAAGGGGCAGCCCGCGGCCACCACGCCGCCCGCCGCTCCCAGCACCCGGGAGGCCTCCTCGACCCGGTTCTGGTTGATGCGGGTGCCGAGCTTCTCCTCCAGCCACATCCGGCCGCCGCCGGCGCCGCAGCAGAAGCCCTGCTCGCGGTTGCGCTCCATCTCGACCACCTTGAGCCCCGGCACGGAGGCGAGCGCGGCGCGGGGCTCGTCGGTGACGCCGTTCCAGCGCGCCAGGTAGCACGGGTCGTGGAACGTGACCGCCTGCCCCTCGAAGGCCTTCGCGGCCGACGGGGCGAGCTTGCCGTCGGCCACGAGGCGCGCGATGAGCTCGGAGTGGTGCACGACCTCGAAGTCCCCGCCGAACTGGGGGAACTCGTTCTTGATCGTGTTGAGGCAGTGGGGGCACTGGGCGATGACCTTCTTCACCCCGTAGCCCTTCATGAGCTCGACGTTCGCCGTGGCCTGCATCTGGTAGAGGTACTCGTTGCCGAGCCGGCGCGCGGTCTCGCCGTTGCAGGTCTCCTCCTCGCCCAGGATGGCGAACTTCACGCCGGCCGCCCGCAGGATCTTCACGATGGCGCGGGACACCTTCTTCTGCCGGTCGTCGAAGGCGCCGGCGCAGCCCACGAAGAAGAGCCACTCGAAATCGCCCTCGCTGGCGCGGGGCACGGCGAGGTCGTCGCACCACTCGGCGCGCCGGTTCGACCCGATGCCCCAGGGGTTGCCCTGGGTCTCGATGTTCTTGAAGACGCGCGCCGCCTCCTCGGGGAAGGCGCTCTCCACGAGGACCTGGTGGCGCCGGAGGTCGACGAGCCGGGGCACCTGCTCGATGAGCACCGGGCAGGCGGTCTCGCACCAGCCGCAGGTCGTGCAGGCCCAGACGGTGGCCTCGGGGAGCACGGTGCCCACCACCGCCGGCAGCGCCCCCACCGCCGCCTCGCGGGCCGCCGCGTCCGCGGCGCGGGCCACGGCGACGAGCTCCGGCGCCCTGTCCTGGAGGTGGTGCCGGAGCGTGCGGTTCACCTCCTTGTGGCTGAGCGGCTTTCCGGTGACGTAGGTGGGGCAGTAGGTCTGGCAGCGGCCGCACTCGGTGCAGGAGTAGGTGTCGAGCGCCTCCTTCCAGGAGAGGTCGTTCACCGTCCGTGCGCCGTAGTCCGGCGTCTCGCTCTCGAGGTCGAGCTTGCGGAGCGCGCCCTTCGGCGGCAGCCGCTGCACGTAGACGTCGGGCAGCGCCGTGATGACGTGGAAGTGCTTCCCGAAGGGGAGGAAGTTCAGGAAGACGAGCACGATGAGGAGGTGGATCCAGAAGGAGGCCACCCCGATGGCGTGCACGGCGCCCGGGTCGAGGCCGCGGAGCACCTCGGCGCCGAGCGATCCGCCGGGCAGCGCCCAGCTCCACGCCTGGCCGGCGGCCAGCCGCTCCGCCCCCTCGAAGAGGATCTCGGTCACCATGAGGCCGGCGATGAAGCCGAGGATGAGGACCCCCTCCCAGCTCCGCGTCACCCGATCGGGCTTCGTCACCAGCCGCCGCCAGATGAAGGCGAGCGCCGCGAAGAGGGCGGCGAGGACCATCACGTCCTTCACGAAGGCGTAGGCGTCCCCGGTGGCGGTTCCCGGGCCGAGCAGCGGCAGGTGGAAGTCGCGCGAGAAGCCCATCCCGAAGAGGGTCACGGTGCGCGCGCCGAGGACGACGAAAGCCGCGAAGATGAGGACGTGCAGGAAGCCGGGCCACACCTCGCCGCGGTCGGTGAGCCGCGACTGGCCGAAGCCGAAGCGGAGGAGAGCGCGCACCCGCTCGCCGGGCCGGTCGAGCCGGTCCTCCTTGCGGAAGGCCCGCAGCGGGGCCAGCCGGCGGACCATCGTGAAGGCGAAGAAGCCGCCGGCGGCGAGGAGCAGGAACGCGGTGACCCAGGGATTCATGGCCCGGGAGTCTACCGCTTGATTCTGAAATCAGTCCACCGGATCGGTCCGGCGGGATGCGCCGCGGGTGAAGGCGGCCCCGCCCCTACTTGTCCTCGGAGGCCTTCCGGGGGGGAGGACGGGACTTCGGCTCGTCCTTCTTCTGGTCCTTCTTGCCGTCGTCCTTCGGCTTGGACGTCGACGGCGGAGGAGCCGCGGACCGGCCCGACGACGGGGTGCCCTGGGGCGGCTTCGCCGCGGGCAGCGTCGAGACCGGAGGCCGGCTCACCGGCAGCGGGATCTGAGCCCCGCCCTGCGCCGGCTGAGCCTGCGTGGGCGCCTGCTTCCCGGCCGGTGCGGACTGCGGAGGAGGCGGGCGGCCGGAGGGGGGTCCGGACGGTGCCTGGCCCGGGGGCACGCCCTGCGGCCTGCCGCCGACCTGACCTTGCCCTTGGCCCTGGCTCTGGCCTTGGCCCTGACCGTGGCCCTGCCCCTGGTCGTGCGGGCGGGTCGGGCCCTGGTCGTGGCCGGTGCCCTGTCCCTTCGACGGCGACCGGGGAGGAGGAGGCGGCGCATCGTCGTGCGGCCGCGGCGGGGGCGTCGGACGGCGCGCCGAGGGAGGCGGGGGCTGGTACTGCCGGTACGCGGGCGGCCGAACCGCGGTGGGGGGCGGCGGGCGCGGCGGAGCCCAGGTCCACCATCCCGGGGGCGGCGGGCGCACCGGCGACCAGGGTCCGGAGTAGGCCCAGCCTCCTCCACCCCAGGTGAAGCCGGCGCCGTACGGCGGGAAGAAGTCGTGCCGGGGCGGGACGGAGAGCGGGCACCAGCCACCGCCGGGCATGGGGTGGCCGCCGAAGTAGGTGAAGGCCACCGGCCCCTGCCAGTACAGGAATCCGTTGGCGTAGGCGAACCAGTCGGGCCGGTCGGGGAAGTAGTCGTGCGGGTGGGGGCCGTCGATCCAGCACCAGCCGCCCGCCGTGCCGGGCGGGATGGCGTGCTGCCCGCCGTACCAGACCTCGACCACGGGGGGCGCGACCGCCACCGGAGCCGCGATCGGCTCGGGCGGCGGGACCACCGCGGTGGTCGTGAGCACGCATCCGGCGAGCGGGAGGAGCAGCGAGGCGAGTGCGATGCGGCGCATGGTGGGCCCCCTGGGCGTCTCGTGATCGTGGACGGACCGCAGGTCCGCCCTATTCAGTCCGCACGGCGGGCTACACCCGCGCGTGCGTCAGCGGCCCTGGCCCGGCCCGCCGGGCCCGCGCCAGCTCCACCGCGTGCTCCACGTAGACCCGGGCGATGTCCTTCCGGGTCGCCTTCTCCAGCCCCTCGAAGCCCGGGGAGCTGTTCACCTCCATGACCTTCGGGCCGGTGCGGCTCTCCAGCATGTCCACGCCCGCCACCTCGAGCCCGATGACCCGGGCCGCCTTGACGGCCGTCTCGGCGTACTCGCGCGGAAGGCTGACCGCCCGGGCCTTCCCGCCGCGGTGGATGTTGGAGCGGAACTCGCCGGTCCGGGCCTGGCGGCGCATCGCCGCCACCACCCGGTCGCCGATGACGAGCGCGCGCAGGTCGCGCCCCTTCGACTCGGCCACGAACTCCTGCAGCAGGATCTCCTGGCCCAGGTCCCAGAAGGTGTCGAGCATCCCCTGCACCTCGTCCATCGTCGAGGCGATCATGACGCCGACGCCCTGCGTGCCCTGGATGAGCTTGATGATGCAGGGGAGCCCGCCGACGTGCTCGACCACCTGGGCCACCTCGTCGCGGTAGCGGCACATCGCGGTGCGCGGGATGTCGAGGCCGAAGCGGGAGAGGAGCTGCAGCGCCCGCAGCTTGTCGCGGGACCGCGCGATGGGGATGGCGTCGTTCAGGACCGGCACGCCCATCATGTCGAACTGGTTCACGACCGCGAGGCCGTAGGCGGTGACCGACGCGCCGATGCGCGGGATGACCACGTCCACCGGCCCCACCTCCTCGCCCCGGTAGAACATCGACGGGCGGTCGCGGGCCAGCACCATGTTGCAGTGGAGGGTGTCGAGCACGCGGGCGCGGTGGCCGAGCGCCCGCGCCGCCTCGACGCGGCGGCGGGTGGAGTGGAGCCGCGGGTTGCGCGAGAGCACGACGATCTCGAGCCGCCCGCCCGGCGGGGCGGGCGCGCGTCGGCTGCGGGGCGCCCGCGCGGCGCGACCGGTTCCCTTCCGGGCCATGACGGCGCCGAGCCTACGACGCGACCCCGGGGGTCGCAAGCCGGCGGGATCGCTTCGTTGATCGGGTGGTTCGGCGCTGGTAGAACCCCTGATCCCCTCGCGCGCAGAAGAAGGTGCCGGACGTGGAATACAAGGACACCGTCAACCTCCCGAAGACCGACTTCCCGATGAAGGCCAACCTGCCCCAGCGGGAGCCGGAGATCCTGAAGGAGTGGGAGGCGGAGAAGACCTTCGAGCGCATGGTCGAGGCGAGCCGCGCCCGCGGCGGCCCCCTCTTCGTGCTGCACGACGGCCCGCCCTACGCGAACGGCCACATCCACATCGGCCACGCGCTCAACAAGGTCCTGAAGGACCTCATCGTGAAGTACCGCAACATGGCCGGCGACGTGGCCGACTACCAGCCCGGCTGGGACTGCCACGGCCTCCCCATCGAGCGGAAGGTGGACGAGGAGCTCGGGTCGAAGAAGCGGGACATGGATCGCCTGGCGGTGATCGGGGCCGCCCGCGCCTACGCCCGCAAGTGGATCGACCGCCAGCGCGAGGAGTTCAAGCGGCTGGGCGTCTTCGGCCGCTGGGACGCGCCCTACGCCACGATGGAGAAGCGCTACGAGGCCGACACGGTGCGGGCGCTCGCCCGCGTGGCCGAGCGGGGCTACCTCGTCCGCGGCAAGAAGCCGGTCTACTGGTGCGTGACCGACCGGACCGCGCTCGCCGAGGCCGAGGTCGAGTACGAGAACCACGTCTCGCCCTC
>DAOMFN010000190.1:0-4956 GCA_035429785.1 Anaeromyxobacteraceae bacterium | reverse complement strand
CCGCCGTCGGGCAAGATCCTCTCCGGCGGCGTCGACGCGAACGCGCTGCACAAGCCCAAGCGCTTCTTCGGAGCCGCCCGGAACATCGAGGAGGGGGGCTCGCTCACCATCATCGGCACGGCGCTCATCGACACCGGCAGCCGCATGGACGAGGTGATCTTCGAGGAGTTCAAGGGCACGGGCAACTCGGAGATCGTGCTCGACCGCCGCCTCATGGAGAAGCGCATCTTCCCCTGCATGGATCTCGCGAAGAGCGGCACGCGCAAGGAGGAACTGCTCCTCCCCGCCGACTGGCTCTCCAAGATCTACATCCTGCGCCAGACCATCCTGAACGGCCTCGACAACGTGGAGGCCATGAAGTTCATGCTCGACAAGTTCCGCCAGGCCCCCACCCACGCGGACTTCTTCCAGATGATGGTCGGCGGCGGGAAGTGACCGCCGTCCTTGACGGAACCCCGCGAAACGACTAGATCCCCGGCTCCCGCCCGGTCCACGGCGCGCTTCCGCGCCGTGCAAGTGGCACGAGGAAGGACGTCATGAAGGAAGGCATTCACCCCGACTACAAGCCGTCGAAGGTCGTCTGCGCCTGCGGCGCGGTCATCGAGACCCGCTCCACGCGCGGCGACTTCCACATCGAGATCTGCTCCGCCTGCCACCCGTTCTTCACCGGCAAGCAGAAGATCCTCGACACCGCCGGCCGCATCGAGCGGTTCAAGAACCGCTACGCCGCCGCTCCCAAGGCCGACGCCGAGGCCAAGAAGGCCGCCCCGGCACCCGCCGCTCCCGCCGCGAAGGCCGCCGCCAAGACCGAGAACCGCGCCGCCAAGCGCGCCAAGGCCAACGCCGGCAAGCCCAAGCCCGCCCCGAAGGCCGAGGGCGAGGCCGCTCCGGCCGCCGGGACCCCCGAGGCGTAGGGCCCGTCCCGCTCCTGCGGAGACGACGAGGGGGAGCCCACGGGCTCCCCCTCTCTCGTTCCGGGGCCCGACGCGCCCGGCCCGCTGGCCCGCGCCTACTTCTTCGAGCTCTTCTTGGCCGGCGCCTTGGACTTCGAGCTCGACTTGGACTTCGCCGCCGTCTCGGTCACCGAGATGCCCACCGTGGCCGACTTGCCGGAGGCGGATGCCGTGATCTTCGCGCTGCCCTTCTTCACCGCCGTGACCACGCCCTCCGGGGAGACCGACGCGATGCGCGCGTCGGAGGACTTCCAGGACACCGGCACGCCGGCGACCTTGCCCCCCTTCTTGTCGAGCGCCGCGACCTTCAGGGTGAGCTTGTCGCCCTTCTTCAGGGTCTGGGTCTTCGCGGGGGTGAGGGCGAGCTTCGCGAACTCGGGGATGCGCACGGTAATGGCCGCCGACGCCTGGAGCGCTCCGGTGGACGCCGTCACCGTGGCGGAGCCCGGACCCACGGCCTCGACCTTGCCGTCGGCGACGCGGACCACGCCGGGGTCGCTCGTGGCCCAGGTGATGGTGCGCGGCACCGTCACCGGCTTGCCCGCGTCGTCGACGACGACGACCGAGAGGACGGCGGTCTGTCCGGGGTGGAACGGCCCGGAGGCCTGGGAGACGCTCACCGACGCCGGGATGGAGACCACCACCGCGGCGGTTCCCTTCACCTCGCCCACGGCCGCGGTGACGACCGCGTCGCCGGAGCGCTGGGCGGTCACCTTGCCGGACTCGTCGACGGTGGCCACGGTCGGGGCCGAGCTCGACCAGGCCACCTTCACCTTGGCCATGTCGACCGGCTGGCCCTTGTCGTCGCGGGCGACCGCGTGCAGCGCGGCCGATGCTCCCTTGGCGTCGAGCGTGGACCGGGCCGGCTCCACGGACACGGATTTCACGGTGGGTCCGCAGGCGGCCGCGGCGAGGGCGAGCAGGACGGCGAAGCGCTTCATGGTTCTCCTCCACGCCGGCGGGGGACGGGGGCCGGTCCGGAAAGCCTCATACACCATCGATCCGACGGGGCAAGCGAATACATGGGGACCCACCGTTGTAGGATCTCCCCGGTGACGCCCCGGATCCTCATCGTGGACGACGAGCGCTCGAACCTCGAGTCGCTGGAGCGGATCTTCGCCCGGGAGGGCTGGCAGGTCGTGCTCGCCGGCTCCGGGACCGAGGCCCTCGACGCCGTGCGGCGCGAGCACCCGGACGTCGTCGTGACCGACCTCATGATGCCGGGGATGGGAGGGGGCGAGCTCCTGCGGGCGGTCAAGGCCGTCGCCCCCCAGGTCGAGGTGATCCTGGTCACCGCCTTCGGGACCGTGGAGGGGGCGGTGGCGGCGATGAAGGACGGCGCCTACGACTTCATCACCAAGCCGGTCCGGCGGCACGCCATCGTGAAGTCGGTCCGCCAGGCCCTGGAGCGGGCCTCGCTCGTCGCCGAGAACCGGGCGCTGCGGGAGCGGCTGGCGCGGTTCTCCGGGGAGGCCTCCGACGGCGGGATGGTGGGCACCGCCCCCGCCTTCCGCGCCGCCCTGGACACCCTCCGCCAGGTCGCGCCGGCGTCGGCCACCGTGCTCCTGCTGGGGGAGAGCGGGACGGGAAAGGAGCTCGCCGCCCGCCTCCTCCACGACCTGTCGCCCCGCGCGGGAGCGCCGTTCGTCCCGGTGAACTGCGCCGCCATCCCGGAGACCATCCTGGAGTCGGAGCTCTTCGGCTACGAGCGGGGCGCCTTCACCGGCGCCGCCCAGCGCAAGGAGGGGCGCTTCCAGCGGGCCCACGGGGGGACCCTGTTCCTCGACGAGGTCGGGGACATGTCGCCGGCCGTCCAGGCCAAGCTGCTCCGGGTGCTGCAGGACGGCGTGGTGGAGCGGCTCGGCGGCACGCAGCCCGTCCACGTGGACGTGCGCATCGTCGCGGCGACCAACCGCGACCTCGGCGCCGAGGTGCGCGCCGGCCGGTTCCGGGAGGACCTGTTCTACCGGCTCGACGTGGTGACCGTCCGCCTGCCCCCGCTGCGGGAGCGGCGCGAGGACGTGCCGCTCCTCGCGGCCGCGTTCCTCGCCCGGTTCGCCGAGCGGAACCGCCGGGCGGTCTCCGGCTTCTCCGACGCCGCCCTGCAGGCGATTTCCGCGCACGACTGGCCCGGGAACGTCCGCGAGCTCCAGCACGCCATCGAGCGGGCCGTCGTCCTCTGCCGCGGGCCGGTCGTCGACGTGGGCGACTTGCCCGACGCGGTGCGCGCCGCCGTCCCCGGCCGCTCGGCGCCTCCCTCCTCGACCCTGTCCATCCCCCTGGGAACCCCGCTCGAGGAGATCGAGCGGATCGTCATCCGGGAGACCCTGCGCCAGACGCGGGGGGACAAGAACCTGGCGGCCCGGCTCCTCGACGTCGCCCCCCGGACCATCTACCGGAAGCTCGACCGGGACGAGGAGGGACGGCTCGTCGAGCCCCCGCCCGACGCTCCGTCCGACCCCGATCCACGCTGACAATTTGGCGCCCGCCCGGGGGGTTGCCCGCAGGAATTGCCAGAATGTCACCGCGGGGGGCGCGCTCCCCGGCGACCGCAGGATAAGCCGTGTCGTTTCCCGTGTTTGAGACCGGTGCGACCTGCGGTATGGTGGCACGCTCGTTGCTCAAACCGGTCCGGGGGCGACTGCCCGACGATGCTCGAGGTCTTCCTGAAGAAATACGGCTGGGTGGCGAACCTGGTCCTGCTCGCGGTGGCCGCGTGGCTGCTCGCCCGCACGGTGAACACCGCCGTGGGCGCAGCCATCCGCCCCACGCCGCGCGTGGGCGACAGCGGCGCACCCGCCGGGGCCGCCGCGCCGGCCTTCGCAAGCCTCGACGTGGACAAGCTCTACCCGCTCATCGGCCAGAAGCCTCCTCCCGTCCCGGTCCAGGGGGAGGTGGCGGCCGCTCCGCCCCCGCCGAAGACCTGCTCCGACCTCATGGCGCCGCCGGTCGCCACGTCGCTGCGGGCGCAGCTCGTGGCCGGCATCGTCACGGAGAAGCCGGCCTGGTCCACGGCGGTGGTCATCGACACGACGAACCGCCAGACCCGCAGCTACGCCATCGGGGAGGAGATCCAGGGCTCGAAGCTCCTCTCGGTCGAGCGCATCCTCGACGAGCGCGACTCCACGGGCCGCGGCTTCCGCGTCGTCGCCATCGTCTGCCACGACGGCCGCAAGGAGTACATCGACTTCGACACCGGCGGCGGCGGCGGCGCGCCTCCGCCCGCGCCCAACGTGGGCGTGGCTCCCGTCCCTCCGCCCGCGACCGCGGCGGCGCCCGATCCGGACGGCGTGAAGAAGACCGCCGACAACAGGTACGAGGTGAAGAAGAGCCTCCTCGACGGGACGCTCTCGAACCTCAACTCGGTGGCCACGCAGGCGCGCATCGTCCCGAGCTTCAAGAACGGCGTCGCCAACGGCTTCAAGGTCTTCTCGATCCAGCCCAACTCGTTCTACTCGGCCATCGGCGTCGAGAACGGGGACGTGATCCAGAAGATCAACGGCTACGAGATCAACTCGCCCGACAAGGCGCTCGAGATCTACCAGAAGCTGCGCGAGGCTCGGCACGTCACCGTCGACCTCGAGCGCAACGGCCAGGTCATCCGCAAGGAGTACAACGTCACCGGCCAGTAGCCGGTGCGAGGGGAACACATGGCATCGCCGCTCACCGCCCTACTCGTGGCCGCGCTCGTCGCCGGACAGTCCTCCCCGGCCGACGCCGAGGCGGATCAGGCCCGGCAGCAGGCCAGCGACGCTCCGGCCGCAGCCCCCTACGATCCGGGGCTCTCCACCCCCCCGCGCCCCGGAAGCCTGCGCCGGAATCCGGCCGCGATGCGGGCCGGCGTCCCGGTGAACCCGAACAGCCGGATCGCCGGCCCCCAGAACGTCCCTCCCCCCACCCCCGACGCGGCCGCCGCGGCCCCGTCGCCCATGGACTCCGCCACCGCGCCGTCCGCGGCCCCGACCGGCTCGCCCCCCGGAGCCTCCGCCTTCCCGGCCCGCGC
>DAOMFN010000189.1:0-4982 GCA_035429785.1 Anaeromyxobacteraceae bacterium | reverse complement strand
GAGCCGCGACGCCGCGGTCCTCGTCGTCGACGACGACGAGCACGTCCGCCGGTCGCTCCGGCGCACGCTCCGCCGGACCGCGGCCCGGTTCCTCGAGGCGCCGGAGGCCGCCACCGCGCTGGAGATCCTGGCCCGCGAGCCGGTGCACGTCGTCGTCTCCGACTACCGCATGCCCGGCATGGACGGCGTCGAGTTCCTGCGCATCGTGAAGGAGCGCTACCCCGGCGTGCAGCGCATGCTCCTCACGGGACAGGCCGACACCTCGGCCATCGAGGAGGCCGTCAACCGCTCCGAGATCTTCCGCTTCATCTGGAAGCCGTGGGACGAGGCCCACCTCCTCCTCACCATCCAGGACTCCATCGACCAGTTCTTCATGCTCGAGGAGAACGGCCGGCTGCAGGGGCTCCTCGCGGCGCGCCAGGTCGAGCTCGAGCGCCTGAACCGCGAGCTCGACGCCAAGCTCGAGGCCCGCACCCAGGCGCTGCGCCTGGCCGCCCAGGAGTGGCGGACCTGCTTCGACGCGCTCGGCGACCCGCTCGCCATCATCCGCGGGGGCTGCGAGGTGGTCCGCGCCAACACCGCCTTCGCCCGGATGGCCGGCGTCCGGGCGAGCCAGCTCCCGGGGCTGCGCTGCGTGGACCACGCCTTCGGCGAGCTGCCCTGCCCGGCCGCGTTCCTCTCCGGGGAGCCGGAGAAGGTGGTCCCCTTCCGCAACCGCACCTGGCACCTGCGCGCCTTCCCCTTCGACGGCGAGGCGCTCGTGGTGATCTTCAAGGACGTCACCCACGAGCGCGACGTCACCCGGCGCCTCTTCCAGGCCGAGAAGATGTCGGCGCTCGGCCAGCTCGCGGGCGGGGTCGCCCACGAGATCAACAACCCGCTCGGCGGCATCCTGGCCTTCGCCCAGATCATGTCGCAGGACCCGCGCAGCGCCGAGGACCAGGAGAGCCTGCGCCTCATCAGCGACGCCGCCATGCGGGCGAAGCGCATCGTCGAGTCGCTCCTCCGCTTCTCCCGGGTCCCCAAGGAGAACGAGCGCGGGGTGGTGGACCTCGCGCGGGTGGTGGAGGACGCGCTGCTCATCCTCCAGCCCAACCTGCGCGACGCGCGGGTGGAGATCGAGCGGGACCTCGCGCCCGCCCCCACGATCGGGAACGCGAACCAGCTCCAGCAGGTGGTCGTGAACCTGATCGTGAACGCCACCCAGGCCTCGCCGGGGAAGGGGCGCATCCGCGTGCGCACCGGGCCGGGCGCGCCAGGCCATGTGGTCGTGAGCGTCGCCGACGACGGGCCCGGGGTGCCGCCCGGGATCGCCGAGCGCATCTTCGAGCCCTTCTTCACGACCAAGCCGGAGGGGCAGGGCACCGGGCTCGGCCTCTCCATCTGCTACCGGATCGCCGAGGAGCACGGCGGCTCCGTCCGTCTCGAGAACCCGCCGGAGGGCGGCGCGCGCTTCGTCGTCGACCTCCCGGCGCACGCAGCGTCCTGAACCGAGGAGAAGCCATGGAAGACACCGTCCGTCCCGCCCGCGTCCTCGTCGTCGACGACGAGCCCAGCGTGCTCCGCGCGCTGGAGGTGATCCTCCGGAAGAAGGGGCACGACGTCGTCGCGCTCGACTCCCCCATCGCCGCCACCCAGCGGCTGGCCACCGAGGACTTCGACGTGGCCATGCTCGACATCCGCATGCCCGAGCTCTCCGGCATCGAGCTGCTCAACGCCGTGAAGCACCGCCGCCCGGAGATCGAGGTCATCATGATGACCGGGCACGCCACGGTGGACACCGCGCTCGCGGCGATGAAGGCCGGCGCGCACGACTACCTCATCAAGCCGTTCATCGAGAAGCCGGACGACGTCGAGCACGTGGCCTACGTGGTGGCCCGCGCCGCCGAGCGCAAGCGCCTGCAGGACCGCAACCGGGAGCTCGAGACCCGGCTCGAGGCCCTCGAGACCACCCAGGGGCTGGTCGGGAACAGCGGCCCCATGCGCGAGGTGGGCCGGATGATCGACGCGGTCGCCTACAGCGCGGCCACCGTGCTCGTCCACGGCGAGAGCGGCACCGGCAAGGAGCTCGTGGCCCGGGCCCTCCACGCGAAGAGCCCGCGGCGCGGCCAGCCGTTCGTGGCGCTCAACTGCGGCGCCCTCACCGAGACGCTCCTCGAGAGCGAGCTCTTCGGTCACGTGAAGGGGGCCTTCACCGGCGCCAACCGGGACCACAAGGGGCTCTTCGAGGCCGCCAACGGCGGCACCATCTTCCTCGACGAGATCGGCGACATCCCGCTCTCCACCCAGGTGCGGCTGCTCCGCGTCCTGCAGGAGGGCGAGCTGAAGCGGGTGGGCTCGACCGACGCCGTGAAGGTGGACGTGCGGGTCATCGCCGCCACCCACCGCGACCTGCCCAAGCTGGTCCGCGCCGGGAAGTTCCGCGAGGACCTCTTCTACCGCCTGAACGTCATCGCCATCCCGCTGCCGCCGCTCCGCGACCGGCTCGACGACGTCCCGCTGCTCGCCCACCACTTCGTGCAGCGCTACGCCGACCGGCTGGGGAAGAAGGTGCGGACGCTCGCCCCGCAGGCGGTGGAGCTCCTCTGCGCCTACCGCTGGCCCGGCAACGTCCGCGAGCTCGAGAACGCGGTGGAGCGGGCGGTGGTGCTCTGCCGCGGCGAGGCCATCCAGCCCTCCGACCTCCCCCCCTCGGTCACCGGCCGGACCGCCCCGGTGCTGCGCGAGACGCCGTCGAACGGCGACGACGCCGAGCTCCTCGCCCAGAGCTACGCCACCGCCAAGGACGCCGCGCTCCGCAACTTCGAGAAGCGCTACGTCGAGGCGCTCATGCGCGCCTGCGACAACAACATCTCGGCCGCGGCGCGCAAGGCCGGGATGGATCGCTCCAACTTCAAGCGGGTGCTCCGGAAGTACCGCTCCGACGTCGAGGACGACCTCGACGGCGAGTTCCAGCCGCCCGAGGCCACCGCCTAGCCGGCACCGCCCGCGAGCAGGAAGGCCCGGGTCCGCTCCACCACCTCGGCGAGCGCCCCGGTGAGCTCGTGCCCGTCGTCGACCACCTCGAGGCGGGCGGACGGCGTGCGCTCGACCCAGGCCCGCACGTCCTCGAGCGGAACCGTCTCGTCCCTGCGGCCGGCGATGCAGAGCGTGGGCACGCGGACCTCGGGCATCCCGGGCCATCGCAGGGCGTCCTCGTAGAACCTCCAGCCGATGGAGCGGTTCCGCGCCGCGGCGTGGTGCCAGACCTCCATGGCGCCGTCCCGGCGCCAGCGCCCGAGCCCCGCCTCTCCCAGCCGTGCCGTCCACCGCTCCTGCAGCCGGAAGGCCGGCGCGAGCAGGACGAGCCGGTCGATGGCCGCCCCCCGCGACGCGGCCAGCGCGGCGAGCCAGCCGCCGAGCGAGCTGCCCACCACCGCGTGCGGCCCCGGGTCGGCGCGCAGCGCCCCCTCGGCGATGGCCAGCATGGAGGACGGCGTGCTGCGCTCGAAGCCGTCCGCCCCGGGCGTGAGGTCGGGGCAGGTCACGGCGAGCCCGTCCTGGGCCATCCGCGCCGCCACCGCCCTCGCCTTGGTGGAGCCGGGCCCGGAGGCGAAGCCATGGAGGTAGAGGATCACGGTCGCTCCTCGCGCACCGGGCGCGATGCACCCAAGAGGGGATGGCCCCGCCGGGGTGCGACGCACCCGCGTGCCGGATATGGCCCGGGCTCACCGGAGGTGTCCATGGACCTGAAACACGACGCCCAGACCCCGCTGTCGCAGGTTCTCGCCGGCAAGGCCCGCGGGACCGCCACGCTCTCGGTGCCTCCCGGGGTGACCGTGGCCGCGGCCGCCGAGGTGCTGAACCAGCACAAGGTCGGGTCGGTGCTGGTGATGGACGGGGATCGCCTGGTGGGGATCTTCACCGAGCGCGACGTGCTCCGGAGGGTCGTGGGGGAGCGGCGCGACCCCGCCACCACGCGGGTGGCCGACGTGATGACCCGCGAGCTCGTGGTCATGCGCCCGTCGGCGTCGGTGCTCGACGCGATGCGGGTCATCTCCGAGAAGCGCATCCGCCACGTGCCGGTGGTGGAGAACGGCGCGGTGGTGGGCGTGGTGTCGCAGGGCGACCTGAACCACTGGCTGGTGCGCAGCCGCGAGGGGCAGATCCAGGACCTGGTCGACTTCGTCACCGGCAGGTACCCCGCGTAGCTCACCGCTTCCCGCCGTCCCCGCCGCGCAGCCGGCGCAATCGCTCGAAGAGCTCGCCCTCGGCGCCCTCCGCCGACGGGGCGACGATGCGCTCGCCCCGCAGCGCCTCCGGCAAGTAGTCCGCGACCACGTAGTGGCCGTCGAAGTTGTGGGGGTAGCGGTAGCCGCCACCGTAGCCCATGGACTCGAGGAGCCGGGTGGGGGCGTTGCGCAGCTCGAGCGGGACGGGCAGCGGGCCGCGCTCCCGCACGAGCCGCCGGGCCGCCGCGTAGGACGTGATGACGGTGTTCGACTTCGGCGCGAGCGCCAGGTAGGTCGCGGCCTGGGTGAGGGGAAGCACGCCCTCGGGCATGCCCACGAGCTCGAGCGCGTGCAGCGCGGCCGTGGCCACCTGGAGCGCACGCGGGTCGGCGTTCCCCACGTCCTCGCTCGCGAAGATCACCATCCGTCGCACCACGAAGCGCGGCTCCTCGCCCCCCTCGAGCATGCGGACCATGTAGTAGACCGCCGCGTCCGGGTCGGATCCCCGCAGCGACTTGATGAAGGCGCTCGCGAGGTCGTAGTGCTGCTCGCCCGACTTGTCGTAGGGCAGAGGCCGGTGCTGGAGGGCCTCCTCCGCGTCCGCGGCGGAGATCTCGTCCCGGCCGGCGAGGCGGACCGCCGCCGCCGCCATACCGATAGGCTGCGCCGATGATGCTGGATGCTGTGCCTACGCCACCGTCGCCACCGTGGCCGCTGCTGCTGTTGTTGCCGTTCGCGCCGTCGCCGCCGCCACCGCCGCCGCCATCGTTA
>DAOMFN010000188.1:0-5045 GCA_035429785.1 Anaeromyxobacteraceae bacterium | reverse complement strand
CCCGCTGGAAGCCCACCGCCTGGATGCCGGGAAGGCTCGTCGCGAGGTCGAGCGAGCCGACGTAGCGCCGGAACGCCGCGCGGTCGACCTCGCGCGTGGCCGCGAAGAGTCCGGTCACCCCGGCGAGGACCCGCTCGCCGTCCTGCATCCGCTCGAGGACCAGCCGCTCCGCCTCCTCCACGCGGAAATCGAAGGCCGCCCGCAGCCGCTCCTCCTGCCCGGCCTGCACGGCTCTCCAGGACAGGGCGGTGAGGACGAGCGAGCCCACGAGCACCGCTCCCCCGAAGAGGAGCGGCACCGCGAACGGCCTGACCGATGATCGGCTCTCCCGCGACACCGCAGGCCGATCGTACGCCTGCGCGTGCGGGGGAGCGAGCGAGGCCTCTCCTGGGCTCCGAGCCCCGGACCTCGACCTGTGCGGTCCGGTACCGGGGCTCGCGCCATCGTGCCCGCGTCCCTGGAACCCGGGGCAGCTCGATGAAGGTCTCCGTCAGGCCACCCGATCCCGCATGGCGGCCCCGGTTCCTCGAGCACGAGGCCGCGATCGCGCGGGCCCTGCTCCATCTGCGCCCCTCGATCGACCACATCGGGAGCACCTCGACGAGGCGGTCGGCCCGATGGTGGCCTCGGGCTACGCCGACGTGGAGCGCTTCACGCCGGCCATGCCCTACCGGAGGTTCTTCGTGCGGCTCGCGCCCCTCTCGGACCGGCCCGTTCCGGACCTGATCGGCGCCCGGGACGCGCTGGCGTTCGGGCGCGACCACGAATCCCTCGCCCACGTCCACGTCATGGTGCGCGTCACGCACCACCGGGTCGGGCACGCCGCCTTCCGCGACTACCTGCGCGCCCACCCGGCCGTCCGGGCGGGGTACGAGGCGCTGAAGCCGCGGATCGCCGAGCGCGAGCCCCGGGCGCTCGCGTGGTTCGGGCGCCAGGGAGAATGCTGAGGCCCGGCCAGGGCGCCGGGTGCCCGGCCGACCCGGCCCGGGCTCCTACCAGGGCGTGGCGAGCCGGTTCTTCAGGAGCGTTCCCCAGGAGGTCGGCGCGAGGGTCATCCCGACGCCGCAGCTCCCGCCCGAGTTGTCCACGAGGAGGTTCGGCGGGCAGCGCATGTGGAAGGTCCAGGCCAGGTAGGGGACGCCGTGCGCCTCGGCGCTCGCCATGAGGGTCGCGCAGTCCGACTCGGTCATGGAGCCGGACACCGGGCCGAACTCCCCGATGATCACCGGCACCGTGAGCGACGGGGTCTCGAAGCGCG
Source organism: Anaeromyxobacteraceae bacterium (assembly GCA_035429785.1). Taxonomy (GTDB): domain Bacteria; phylum Myxococcota; class Myxococcia; order Myxococcales; family Anaeromyxobacteraceae; genus CAIOAK01. The sequence goes on along the minus strand of DAOMFN010000188.1, from coordinate 3,787 downwards.
CCGCGAACTGGTTGGCCCCGTCGTAGACGTGGGTCTCGTAGGCGATGTTCACCCCTCCACCGGCGGTGATGGGGTGCGTGAGGTAGTAGTCGAGCACGCGGGACCACGAGCGCGTCCCCTGGACGGTGATGACGTGATGCGGGGTCCCTGCCGCCGTCTCGACGTCGCGGATGGCCTGCACGGCCGCGTTCATCGCGCTCCAGACCTGCGCGTCCTGGGCGCCGTCGTAGTTGGCCTGGGGCTCGTTCACGATGCCGTAGAGGACGCGCGGCTCGTCCCTGAAGACCTCGGCGAGCTTCGCCCACTGCTGGTTGGTGGCGGCGGTGGGCCAGCCCAGGCTCGTGAAGCTCGGGTCCACCCAGAGCGAGATCAGCACGTAGACGCCCGGCTTGGCCACGGCGTGTGCGACGATGGCCTGGACGTCGGCGAGGTATCCCGCGTCCAGCAGGATGCCCGCCCAGTTCACCTGGCCGTTCGCGGCGGCGTAGCTCTCCAGGTCGAGCCGGATGAAGTTCGCGTGCCAGTTGTCCACGAGCTCGTCGATGCGGCGGTTCACCTCTGCGACGCTCGGGCTGTTGTAGGTGCAGGCGCCGCAACCCCGCGTGTCGTGCAGGTTCGCCCCGCGACCGCGCCAGGGGAGCCCGTCGGGCGTCTCGATCCGGTTCCCGACGACGGTCAGCCAGCCGCTCGCGGCGGTGGCCACGGTCACGGCGGCCACGTCCTGGCGCGTCCCGTCCGCCACGCTCGTGGCGACGACGTGGTAGGTGCCGGGCGTCGACGGCGCCGTGTAGGTTCCGGTGCTGGAGACCGCGCCGCCCGCCGCTCCTTCCTGGACGGTCCAGGTCACGCTGGTGTTCGAGGAGCCCGACACCGCGGCCGTGAAGGACTGGCTCTTCCCCGGCTGGAGCGTGACGCTCTTCGGGCTCACCGTCACCGCGACCTGCGTGGGCGCGGTCACCGTGATCGTGGCGGAGGCGCTCTTGGTCGAATCGGCGACCGAGGTGGCGACGACGTGGAAGGTTCCCGCGCCCGACGGCGCGGTGTACGCCCCGGCCGACGTGACGGAGCCACCGGACGCGCCCTCGCGAACCGACCAGGTCACGCGGGTCACCGCGCTCCCCGTCACGGCCGCCGTGAACGTCCTGCTGGTGAGCGGCGCCATCTGCGCCGCGGGCGGCGTCACCGTGACCACCGTGGAGGTGGCCGCCCCGCCCGGATCGGACGGGCCGCTGCTCGTCGCCGCCCCTCCGCATGCGGTGACGAGGACGGCGAAGGCTGCGGCGAGGTTTCGAAGGTGGGTCTGGGGCATCTGCTTCCTCTGATTCGGGTTTCGGCCGTCGGGTGAGGCGTCGTTTGGATGCGGTGCGTCACCCGTTCCAGGGACACCATCGCAGGGGACGCTCCGCGTTCCTAGACCCGGTGGAGTGAGAGGACTTTTCGTGAATTCGCGGACTTCCACCCACAGACCGGGGCGAGCATCGAAGCCGGGGCGGAATCGACTCAGGGAGCAACCGATCGCGCGGATCCAGGGCCCCATCCGGGTACCGGCGGGTCCCTCAGGCCGGTTCAGCGGCCGGCGAACGCCCTCCGCGAGGTCGAGCTGCCCGGGCTCAGGCCTCGGGGGCTTCGGCCTGGAGCGGCGCGAGCCGCCGCCCCTGGTCCGAGAACCGCAGCGGGTGGGCGAGCCCCATGCGGGCCAGCCGGTAGGAGAGCGCCGTGCCGAGCACTCCGAAGCCGTACTTCACGCTCCGGCGGAAGTTGATGGACGAGGCGTCCGTGAAGTAGCGGGTCGGGCAGGTGAGCTCGCCGATCTCGAAGCCGAACCAGAGCGCCTGCGCCAGCATCTGGTTGTCGAAGACGAAGTCGTCGGAGTTCTCCTCGAGGGGGAGCCGCTCGAGGAGCCTCCGGGAGAAGGCCCGGTAGCCGGAGTGGTACTCGGAGAGCTTGTAGCCGAGCAGCAGGTTCTCGGCGAGCGTCAGGAAGCGGTTCGCCACGTACTTCCAGAGCGGCATCCCACCCTTGCGGGCGCCCGTGCCGAGGATGCGGGAGCCCATGACCGCGTCGAAGTGTCCGCTCGCGACCATCCCCGCCATCGCGGGCAGCAGGCGGGGCGAGTACTGGTAGTCCGGGTGGACCATCACGACGATGTCGGCCCCGCGAGCCAGGGCCTCCGTGTAGCAGGTCTTCTGGTTCCCTCCGTAGCCGCGGTTGCGGGGATGGACGACGAGGTGGAGCCCGAGGCGTCGCGCCAGCGCCGCCGTGTCGTCGTGGCTCGCGTCGTCGACCACGATGACGTCGTCGGCCACGTCGCGGTCGATCTCGAGGGCCGTCCTCTCGAGCGTCTTCCCGGCGTTGTAGGCCGGCATGACGACGCAGACGCGCTTCCCGGCGATCATCCTGGGTCCTCCGTTCGGCCCCTCGCGGTGGCCAGGCGGGGAGGATTAGCACGGAACCTGTCGCTGCTGGCCCCTTCCGGGCTAGTCTGCGCGTCCGATGGAGGCTTGCTCGCATCCGCCCGGTCGCTTCTCCACGCTGTTCTGGGCCCGCGACTACGTCACCGGCGACGGGTTCGAGATCCGGCGCTGCGGCGAATGCGGGCTCGCGCTCACGGCGCCTGCTCCCGGGCCCCAGGAGATGGGGCGCTACTACCCGGACGCCTACTACGGGGTCGCGAGGGAGAAGCGGTTCGTGGGTCCGGTGGAGGCGCTCCAGCGCGCCCTGTACGGCTGGCGCGCGCGCGCGGTCGAGCGGGCCGCCGGCGGCCGGCCCGGGCGCGTGCTCGACGTGGGTTGCGGACGCGGCTTCCTGCTCGAGGCCTTCCGGCGCCGGGGCTGGACCGTGGAGGGCACCGAGATGTCGGCGGCGTCGTCGGCCCACGCGCGCGAGGTCCTCGGGATCCCCGTGCACCTCGGGCCGGTGGAGGGGCTCGGCCTGGCGCCGGGAGCCTTCGACGCCGTCACCGTCTGGCACGTGCTGGAGCACGTCGCCCATCCGGGGCCGCTGCTCCGGGAGGTCCACCGTTTGATGCGTCCCGGGGCCGCGCTCCTCGTGGGCGTCCCCAACTTCGCGAGCCCGGAGGCGCGTCTCGCCGGTCCGGGCTGGTTCCACCTCGACGTGCCCCGTCACCTGGCGCACTTCACGCCCGCGACGCTCGACGCCGCGCTGCGCGAAGCCGGCTTCGCTCCGATCCGGACCGGGTTCCTCGCCCCCGAGTTCGACGCTTTCAGCTTCGTGCAGTCGGTGCTGAACCGCCTGGGGCTGCGGCAGAACGCGCTGTACCAGCTCCTCCGGGGCCACTCGGCCCGCTTCGACGGGGGAGGCGGCGCGAGCGCTGCGATCTCCGCCGTCCTGGCGGCGCCGCTCGGCATCCTCTCCCTGCCGGTGACGCTCGCCGCAGGCCTCGCCGGCGCGGGCTCCTCGATGACCGTCCTCGCGCGCCGCAGCTAGAGCCGCGACGCACGCCGCGCGTGCCTCACCGCGCGCTCGTCAGCTCCCCTCCGGGCGCCGCGCACTCCTCGGTGGTCGGAGGCGATTCGCGTCCGGAGGCGTCGACGGCGGCGACCCGGTAGCAGTTGGCCCGCGCTCCCACGCGCCCCGACGGGTTGAAGGTGGTGCCGCGCGTCATGCCCTCGACCTTCATGCCGTCCGAGTAGACCCTGTAGAGTACCCCGGGTTCCTCCGAGGGCTCCCAGCGGAGCAGCACGTTCGTCGAGGAAAGGCGCGACACGCGGAGGTCGACGGGGGCGGAGGGGCGCGCGGGGTGGGGGGTCGTCGCGCAGGGCAAGAT
>DAOMFN010000187.1:0-5048 GCA_035429785.1 Anaeromyxobacteraceae bacterium | reverse complement strand
CCGTCGAGGTCGATGTCGAAGCTGAACGCCCCGCTCGTCGGCGCGCCGGGGGCGGCTTCTCCCTCCCAGGACCCGACGAGGAAGCGCAGTCCCTGCCAGGGATCGGCGGGGGCGGCGAGCGGGACGGTGGCCAGCAGGAGGAGGGCGGGGAGCATCGGGCCATCCTCCCCGCCAGGGCTCCAGGAATCCAGGGGGTTCGGGTCTGCAGCGGCGACTCGGGGTGCCGGGCGACCCCCGGCTGGGTTCGTCCATACGGGCGGCATTCCTGGGGTTCTTCCCCGGCCTGGCCGATGCACCCTAGGGTGGTTGCATGGTGGTCGCGAGGATCACATCGGCGCTGCTCGTGGGATGCCTGGCGACGGCGGCGTGGGCCGCCGACCGGAAGGGGACCTTCGCGGTGTCGGTTCGCGTGGTGGCGCCGCTCCGCAAGCCCGTGGCGAGCGCCCCGCCGGCGTCGTTCCTGCTCCGGGGCGGGGCCCCCGCGCTCGCCTGCGCGCCTCCGGGGTGCGCCGCGGGGGCGACGGGAGGGTCCGGAACCCTCGTGGTCACGTCGTTCCCCGACGGCAGCCCGGCGTCGGTGGTCGAGCGCTAGCCCGCCCGGCTCAGCGCGCCACGGCGACCTGCGGACGCACCGCGCAGATCGACTCCCCGAGGTCGTGGACGCCGGGGGACTCCGGGACGACGAGCGTGACGCTGCAGGTCCCCCCGCGCCAGTGGACGAGCGCCTCGCGCACGCCCGGCCGAGCCCCCTCCAGGAAGAACCGGCCGTCGACGTCGGTGGCGGCGCGGCGCTCGCTCCCGTCCTCCCGCAGCACGAGCTCACCCCGCGCCGGTACGCCTTCCCCCTCGAGCCGGAGGCGCCCGGACACGGCGCGGATGGGCGTCACGTCGAACTGGACCACGGCCGCCCCCTTGTGCATGGGCGCGACCCGGTGCTCGACCGCGCCGACCTCGTGGTCCATCGGCACGTCGGAGGCCCGGATCGACAGGCGGTTCGAGTACCGCGCGAGCAGCGACGGCACGAGCAGGTCTCCCTGGGAGTCGGTCGTGCCCACCTCCTGGTTCTCCAGGTACGTCGTGACACCCGGCACGCCGACCCGGACCAGAGCGTAGGCCTCCTCGACCGGCCGGGTCGCGAAGATCCGGGAACCGGCCGTCACCAGCGCCCCGGAGGCCCGCACGGCGCCGAGCGTGGTCGATCCCATCTGGTCCACCTGGGCCTCGTACCGACCGAACCCCGTCTGAACCTGGAAGAGCCCCGTCCCCCGGGACGCCACCGTTCCGGCCTCGGCCTCGACCCGGTAGCCGTAACCCGGGCCCACCGGAAGCGCGCGCGCCACTCCTGCGGACGCCGTCGCCCCGGTCACGCCGGCTCCGGTCGAGGCCTGGGCGTTGGTCTGGGAGCCGAGCGCCCAGGAGAGCGAGAGCATGCCACTCGGGCCCGCGGCCGGTCCGCCGACGGTGTGCGTGTAGCTCACGAGCGCCGTGAGCCCGCCTCCGATGGCGAGGTCGGCGCGGAGCGTGGCGCTGCCGGCGTCGCCGCCCGCCAGCCACCGCGAGGCGGTGAGGTCGATTCCCAGGCCCAGCCGGTCGACGGGAGACACCGAGAAGAACCCGTTCGCCTCCGCGACGGCCCGGTCGGCCCAGGGATCGAGCACGGCCGTCGCGAACGACGCCGTCGCGCCGCGCAGGCGCATCCCGGCGTTCCACCGCTGCCCCATCCAGGACCAGCCGACCGCGGCCGCACCGCCGGGCGTGCCGGCGGCCACGCTTCCCAGTGCCTCGACGTCGAACTGCCCGAAGACGGTGCCCAGCGTGAGCGAGGGTCCCCCCATCAGCCGATCGAGCGAGGCCTCGGCCCGCCCGCCCACGGTGACGACCTCGTCCAGCCCGACCCGGTGGCGGCCGAGCAGCACGGGGCGTGCGTAGTCGAAGCTCGACGCGTCCATGCGCGAGCGGAGGAATCCCGCCGTGTAGCCGACGTCGGTGATGCCCGGCGCGAGCAGCCGGGGCGCGAAGCTGGACCGGAGGTCGAACGCCTGCTCGCGGCCGAAGGCGTCGCGCAACACCGTGCGGACCTGCCCGGCTCCCGCGACGACCGGCAGGTTGGCGAGGTCGAGCGTGCCGGCCGGCACCTGCTGCTGGCGCACCATGGCCCCGTTCACCCAGACCTCGAGCGTGGACGGGGTGGCCGCGAATGCGGTGAAGGACGGGCGCGGTGCGACCACGAGGTACGGGTCGAGCGCGAAGTCGCGCTGCCAGGTGAGCCCGCCCACCACGCCGGAGGTCCCCACGCCGGGCGCGCTCACCACGGCGTCGCCGATCACCACCTTCTCGAGCCGCGAGAGCAGGTCCCAGCTGAGGGCGGTCACACCGCGCACCGCCCCGATCCCGGGGTTCACCGCGAAGCCGGAGGAGAGGAGCACCGGTCCGGAGGAGGCGCCCACCTCCCCGAAGGCGGCCACCTGGCCGCGGAGGTCCACCTGGGCGGCGTAGTTGAGGAACCCTCCGGTCGCCTCCGCGACGACGGTCCCGGCCGGCCTGTCGTAGCCGACGTCGATCCGCTCGCGGCCGAGCAGCGCCGGGCCGATCGTGAGCGACAGGGAGAAGGTGCGGTCGTCGAGGTCCCAGCGCAGCTGCGGGCGGAGCGAGCCGAGCGAGACCCACTCCGCCCCGTCGATCCTCCGCCGGGTTCCCTCGAAGCTCTGCGCGCCGAGGCGGTGGAGCTCCTCCGCCGCCATCCAGGCGTCCTCTCCCTCCAGGACGACGAGGACTTCCCCGCGGGGGGCGCCGTTCACCCGGACGTCGAGGTGGGCACGGATGGCCGGCGACAGGGCTCCGGGCGACTCGAGCGTGGGCGGGGGCGACGCGGGGACGGGAAGGTCGCCGGCGCTCGCGCGGACCGCCAGGACCAGCGCGCCGATGGCCAGGGCCGTGCGCACGGCTCAGGGAGCGCAGGGATCCCGGATCTCGATCCGGGCCGACGGGGCGCCCGGAAGCTCGACCAGTGCCTCGATCGACCGCACCGCGCGGCAGGCCCCTGCCGGGATGGAGGCCGTGTACTCCCGGTGTCCTCCGGCGAGGACGTACCAGGCCGGGAGGTCCACCTCGAACACCGAGGCTCCGTCCGCAGCGCGACCGACGACCTTCACGGACGCCGGCCGGACGTGCACCGTGCCCTCGTTCGCCAGGCGGAACGTGACGGTGCCAGCCTTCGCCGCGAGCCCGAGGACGGCGGCCTTCTCCGTCAGGCGCGCCGGGGCGAGGAAGACGGGGACGCCGATGCGGGAGAGCATCCGGACCTGCGCGGCGGCGCCCGGCTGCTCGGGGGGCGCCATCTCCTGGATGAAGAGGCGGTAGGAGCGCTCCACCGCGCCGAAGGAGGACGGCGAGGCGACGCCGACGCGGACGTTCCGCTCCTCGCCCGGGCCGAGGGTCAGCACCGGGGGGTAGACGACGAGGTCGGCGGTGGGGCCGAGTTCCATCTGCCCGGCCGGGGTCTCGTTCCAGGTCCGGGGCTGGAGCTCGAAGCGCACCGTCTCCGCGCCCTGGTTGCGGACGGCGATCATGCCGCTGCGGGCCGCGGGGGAGAGGGACACGACGACGGGGTTCAGCTGCACCTCCGCCGCCCGGGCGGTCCAGGCGCTCACGAGGAGCGCGGCCGCGAGCGCGGCCCGGGCGGGGAGGCGGGCGGGCATGGCTAGAAGTTCACCGTGACCGAGACGTTGTCCGTGTAGTCGCCGACCGGGACGTCCTGGCCGGTCGCGACGACGAGGGTCGCCGGGAGGGTGAACGGCTTCTTGTCCGCGGCGGTGCCCTTGACGAGCGACGTCTCATTCCAGGGCGTGCCCGTGCCGCCCTGCTGGATCTGGTAGGTGAGCGGGTTCCCGCCGGCGTCCTTCATGGTCCAGCCACTGGTCGTCGAGAGGGCGACCGAGTAGACCGTCCCCCTCGTGCAGGTCAGGGTCAGGTTCCCGGTGGCCGTGGCGGCGGTCGCGGCGTTGGGATCGTACGCGCTGATGGCGATGTCCTGGGCGGTGACGGTGCAGGCGCCGGGGACCTTCGCGGAGACCTTGAAGCTGGCGGTGGCAGGAGCGGCGAGGCTGGCGCGAGGCGCTGCGAGGAGGACGGCGGCGACGGCGACGGTGGCGAGTCTCTTCATGGCTTGGATGCCTTTCTGGCGTCCCCTGGACGCTTGGCCGGGCATTGCGCCCGGGCTTGGACGGGGTGACGCAAAGCACACCCGGTGCCAGGACCCGCCCCCTTCAAGCACCTGAAATTTCACGCTGTAGGTGGATGTGTCGTGACCAGTTCCGTCACTTTGAATTCAGGTGGTTGGACGATCATCGTCAGCCGAAATCGCCCGGACGCTACCGCACCGCGCAGCGGGTGCAAGAAAACCTGCTGCCCGGACCCACCCCGCTCGTGATGCCGCCCTAGGATTACCCCGGCGGACTGGCGCGACGACCGGCCTGGGTTACCATCGCCCCGTGATCGCTCGCTCCCTCGCCGCCCTCGTGGGCATCGCCCTCGCCGGATCTGCGTGGGGCGACGTCTGCGCGGTCTCGGTCTCCGCGCCGAACTTCGGCGACTACGACACGACCTCCCGGAACCCGACCGACGCGGTGGGACAGGTTCGGATCTCCTGCGTGAGCGGCGCGTCCATCGCCATCTCGGCCGGCGGGGCCGGAACCTTCTTCCCGCGCGCCATGACGTCCGGCACCGCCACCCTGGCGTACAACCTGTACACCGACGCCGCGCGCACCCGGATCTGGGGCGAGTGGGGGACCGGGACCGAGGTCCGGTTCGTCGCCCAGGGGTCCAACCGGTCGGTGCCCGTCTTCGGGCGCATCCCGCCGCTGCAGGACGTGCCCTCCGGTCTCTACACCGACACCCTCGTCGCGACCGTCTACTTCTAGGAGGCCTCATGTCCCGGATGCGATTCGCCCTGCTCTCCCTCCTCCTGGCCGTCGCGACGCCCCCCTCGCCCGCGCGCGCCGAGGACGCCTGCCTCGCCGACGCGCAGCGGCTCTGCTCGTCGGTGCCCC
>DAOMFN010000186.1:0-5054 GCA_035429785.1 Anaeromyxobacteraceae bacterium | reverse complement strand
TTGTTCCCCGCGCTCGGGCAGGGGCACGCGCCCCTCCTCGTGCAGCGCCGCGAGGACATCGAGCGGGCCTTCGGCATGGGGCCCACCTACGCCTTCTCGGTGCCGCTCATCTACGACCGGTTCCGCACCGCCGTGGAATCGAAGGTCGAGTCGCTCGCGCCCCCGCTCCGCGCCCTCACCCGCGCGGCGATGCGGGCCGGCGTCCGCGTCCGCGTGGACGGAAGCCGCTCCCCGCTCGACCGGCTGCTCGCCGGGCTCGCCGACCGCCTGGTGGGAAGGCCGCTGCGCGCGCGGCTCGGGGGGCGGATCCGCGCCCTCTTCTCCGGGGGCGCCCCGGCCTCGCCTGCGCTCTTCCGGTTCCTGGAGGGGCTCGGCATCCCCTGCGTGGAGCTCTACGGGATGACCGAGACCGCAGGCCTGGTCTCCTCGAACCTGCTGGACGAACCGCGCCGCCCAGGCTGCGCCGGCGCGGTGACGCCGGACCACGAGATCCGCTTCGAGGACGACGGCGAGCTCCTCGTGAAGGGGCCGCTCCTCCTCTCCGGCTACCTCGAGCCGGAGGACGGGCAGGGCGCCTTCACCGCCGACGGCTTCTACCGCACCGGCGACCGGGCCCGGATCGACGAGGAGGGCTTCCTCCGGGTCGAGGGGCGCAAGAAGGCCATGCTCTGCCTCTCCAACGGCAAGAAGCTCGCACCCGAGCCGCTCGAGCAGGCCATCGCCGGCACGCCGCCCTTCGAGGGCGCCGTGCTGCTCGGCGAGGGACGGCCCTTCGTCTCCGCGGCCGTCTTCGTGCCCGAGGCGGTGATCGCCCGCCTCGCCGCCGAGGGGCACGACGCGGCCCAGGCGCTCCTGCCGGCGGCCCGCGCGGCGCTCCAGTCCTTCAGCGACTACGAGAAGCCGCGCAAGCTCCTCGTCATCCCGGGCTCGCCCCAGGACCACCCGTCCATCGTCACCCCCACGCTCAAGGTGAAGCGGGAGGCGCTGGTGGCCTTCCTGGGAGAGCGGCTGGCCGCCCTCTACGGCACCGCCCCCGGATAGCGCCCCGCCGGGCGCCGCTACACCGCCAGCCGGTCGAGGAAGTAGGGGAGCATCTTCCGCCACCACGGCCAGTCGTGGGCCACGTCCGCGCCCCAGTAGTCGAACCAGGCCGGGATGCCCTTCTCGCGCAGGATGCCCTCGAGCGCCCGGGTGTCGGCGAGGCAGTCCTCCTCCCAGGACCCCTGCCCCACCGCGAAGGCGATGGCGGAGCGCCGGTAGCGGTCGAGGAAGGCGGGATCCTGCAGGCCGGGGAGGTACTGGAGCGGGCTGTTGAAGTAGGCCGCGTCGTCCCACTGGTCGGCGATGAAGCTGCGGGCCGAGTAGAGCCCGGAGAGCCCGATGACGCCGTCGAAGACGTCCGGCCTCCGGAAGAAGAAGTTGGCGGCGTGGAAGGCCCCCATGCTGCAGCCGGTGACCCACATCGTCCCGCGCCCGGCGTGCCTGCGCACGAAGGGGACGAGCTCGTCCATCACGTACCGGTCGTAGTCGAGGTGCCGCCGGGCCCGCTCCGCGGGTGCCACCGCCGCGTTGGTCCAGCTCTGCCAGTCGATCCCGTCCACGGCGACGAGCCGCATGCGCCCCTGGTCGATGAGCTCGGCGCAGGCGTCGACCATCCCGAACCCGGCGAAGTCGCCCACGCGCCCGTCCTGGGACGGGAAGGCCAGCACCGGGCGCCCGGCGTGGCCGTAGACCTCGCACTCCATGTCCTGCCCGAGCGCCGGGCTCCGCCAGCCGTGCCTCTGCCCCTGCATCCCCGCTCCCCTCAGGCCTTGGCCTGGATCTCGGCGGCTGCCTCCGCCAGGTCGGACAGGCGCGGCGACCGCAGGATGAACCCGTAGTTGCCGATGGCCGCGCTGAAGACGTCGTTCACCGCCTCGTGGTGCACGAGGAGCGGCGCGTACCGGCGGAGCACCTCCTCGAGGGGCATCCGGTAGCGGAAGCGGTCCTTCCGCCCCACGTAGGCCACCGCGAAGGGGCGCTCGAACCGCTGGCCGACGTTCCCGTGCACGAGCAGGTCGGCCCAGGCGCGGTAGAGGTCGGCGTCGTTCTGGTAGTTCCACATGTCGACGGTCATGCCGCCGGGCGGCCGCACGTTCACCTCCAGCGCGGCGAGCGATCCGTCGCGCCGGCGGAAGAACTCGATGTGGAAGAAGCGCTCGCGGATGCCGAAGGCCCGGACCAGCCCGCGCCCGGCGTCGAGGAGGTCGGGCTCGATCTCCCGCGCCGCGTGGTACCAGACGTCGGCGTCCTCGTTCACGATCTCCATGATCCCGCGGCTGTAGCGGAGCGAGGCGTCGAAGACCACCCGGCCGTCGCGGTCGGCGAGGCCGTCGTAGGTGACGATGTCGCCGTCCACGAACCCCTCGAGGACGTAGTCGACGGCGGGGAGGGCGGCGAGGAAGGCCTCCAGGCCGGCCCGGTCGTCGATCCGGAAGGTGCGCGCCGCGCCCACCCCGACGTCGGGCTTGGCGACGAGCGGGTAGCCCACCCGGGCGACGAAGGCCCGGGCCTCCTCGGGGTCCCGGACGAGCAGCGCCGGGGCCGCCGGGACGCCGGCCTTCGCGAAGAACCCTTTCATGCCCGTCTTGCGCTGCATCACCGCGAGCTCGGCGGGGCGGAGGCCGGGGACGTTGAAGTCCTCCCGGAGCCGGGCCTCGGTGGCGAGCCAGTACTCGCTCATCGAGTCGAGCCGGTCGATCTTGCCGTGGCGGAAGGTGAGGAACCCGAGCCCCCGGACGAGCTCGTCGTACCGGTGCATGTCCGACACCCGGTAGTACTCCGACACCGCCGCCTGCAGCTCGGGCCGGAGGCGGTCCCAGGGCTCGTCGCCGATGGCGAGGGCGTTCGCCCCGGCGGCGCGGAGGCTGGCCACGAAATGCCAGAAATTGAGGGGGAAATGGGGGGACAGGAAGACGACGTTCAAGGTGAGCCTCCAACCGGGTGCTTACCACGGACCGGCGGTTCCTGATCGGCGACAAGCCGGCGCCGGACGGCTCGAACGGGGCCCTTCTTCGACGGTGACAACGTCAGACGCGCGATCTAGGTTGCGTCGCTTCTCTTCACCAACCGAGGGAACTCACCACATGATCTCGCCGTTCTTCCGCAGGAAGCTTCCGCTTCTCGCCGCCCTTCTCTCGCTCGCCGTCGCCGCCCCGGCCGTCGCCGAGGAGGCGCCGCCCAAGCCGACCGAGGACAACTTCTTCACCACCACGAACGTGCAGCTGCTCTGGGGCGGGGGCTTCAGCGACGCCCAGCTCGGCTACCAGACGAAGACCGAGAGCATGTTCACGCTGACGCTCAACAACTACACGCAGTTCAAGTACGGCGACAGCTTCTTCTTCGTCGACATGTACCAGGGTGACTTCGTCAAGTACTTGCCGAACGGCACCCAGGTCCCGAACGGCAATGCCGCACTTTACGCCGAGTGGCACCCGCGCATCCTCATCAACAAGTTCATCGACCCGAAGGCCCCCCCGGCGTTCGGCTTCATCGGCAACTGGGGCGTCGCCGGCGAGATCAACGTTGGCAACAACTTCTCGGCCTACTTGCTGGGCCCGAGCGTGGACCTCTTCCTCCCCTGGAACATCTACGTCGGGATGGCCTTCTACTACCGGTACAGCCAGCTCTGGCTTCCGCCGAACAACCAGGGCTTCGCGGGTGGCTCGGTCTACACGCACACCTGGCAGTTCAGCCCGTACTGGACGGTGCCCTTCGCGATCGGCCCCGTGCCCTTCCTGTTCACGGGCTTCCTCGACATGTACCAGTACTCGACGGGCGGCATGGACGTGATGTTCCAGCCCGAGCTCCTCGTCGACGTGCTCGCCCCGTTCGGCGGGAAGAAGAACACCTTCTTCGCCGGCATCGAGTGGTACCTCCACTCGTACGTGTTCGACGGCGGCACCCGCCACACCGTCTCGGCGCCGCAGGTCATGGTGCAGTGGAACATCCACTGATCCCGTCCTGACGCGCCCGTCGCGTCGGGGAACCATGGCGTTGGCGGCCCCACCCAGCGGAGCGCTGGACCGCCTCTTCCGGATCACGGAGAGGGGGTCCAGCGTCCGCACCGAGGTGATCGCGGGAGCGACCACCTTCATGACGATGGCGTACATCCTGTTCGTCAATCCCGTCGTCCTGGGCAAGGTCGCCGACGTTTCCGGGAGCCGCCTCCCCTTCGCCGCCGTCCTCACCTCCACCGCGCTCGTGGCGGCCGTCGCCACGCTCGCCATGGGGCTCTTCGCCAACCTGCCGCTGGCCCTGGCCGCCGGGATGGGCATCAACTCGGTGGTGGCGTTTCAGCTCGTCGCGGCGATGCGCCTCACCTGGCCGCAGGCCATGGGGGTGGTCGTGGCGGAGGGGCTCGCCGTCGCCCTGCTCGTCCTCTCCGGCTTCCGGCGCGCCGTCTCCGACGCCGTCCCGCTGGGCATGAAGCGGGCGCTCGCCATCGGCATCGGCCTCTTCCTCACCATCATCGGCCTCGTCGAGGCCGGGTTCGTCTCCCGCAGCCCGGCCGACCCGGTGCCCGTGACGCTCGGGCAGGCGGGTCACCTCGCCGGGTTCCCGGTCCTCCTCTTCGTCCTCACCTTCTTCCTCACCGCGTGGCTCGTGGTGCGCGGGGTCCGGGGGGCGCTCCTCATCGGCATCCTCTCGTCCACCGTGGCGGCGGTGCTCGCCAAGGTCCTCCTCGGCGCGGGCGCCGGGTTCCGCCCCGGCGAGGTCGTCATCCCCCGCTCGATCGTCGCCGCTCCCGACTTCTCCCAGCTCGGGCGCTTCGACTTCTCGTTCGTCCCGGCGCTCGGGGCCGGCGCCGCGGCGCTGGTCGTGTTCTCCCTCATGCTCTCCGACTTCTTCGACACGGTGGGCACGGTGGTGGCCGTGGGCGCCGAGGCCCGCTACCTCGACGCCCGGGGAAACTACCCCCGGCCCACGACCGTGCTGCTCGTGGACGCGCTGGCGGCGACCGCCGGGGGCGCAGCGGGCGCGAGCTCCGCCACCACCTACGTGGAGAGCGCCGC
>DAOMFN010000185.1:0-5074 GCA_035429785.1 Anaeromyxobacteraceae bacterium | reverse complement strand
CTTCGACCAGCTCATCGAGGCCGAGCGCGCCCGCAAGGCGCCGCGGTCCAGCTAGAGCGCATCACACGACCCCGCAGCCTGCTGCGGCGAACCATTCCTGCCTGCGGAAGGCGGCCTCGTCGGTCCGCTCCTCGAAATACCGCAAGTATTCCTGCGGTGCTCCCTCCTCGGGCGCCTTCCTCGGCGACGGACTGATTCGCCTCGCGACGGCCGGGGGTCGTGAGATGCGCTCTGGCGGCCCGCGCTGGGATACACTCCCGGTCCTGCATGCCGACCGCCCGAAGCGACCGACGCAGCGCCGAGGCCCGCCTCCTCCGGCTGGCCGCCTGGCTCCAGGCGCGCCGCGAGCCCGCCACCCGCGAGGAGATCTACGCGGCCTTCCCCGACGACTACTCCGGCAAGGCGGACGCGCGGGAGAAGAAGTGGACCCGCGACAAGCAGGACCTCCGGAAGCTGGGGATCTCGGTGGCGTTCCTGGAGGAGGAGGGCAAGGCCGGCGCCTACCTCCTCGACCCGTCCGCGTGCGCGCTCCCCCGCATCGAGTTCAGCCCCGAGGAGGCCGCGGTGGTCTGGACGGCGGGCCAGGCGGCCCTGCGGACGCGCGAGCACCCGCTCCACGACGACCTCGAGGTCGCGCTGCGGAAGCTCGTGGTGGGCTCGAAGGCGCTGGCGCCCCGGGCCACCGCGCTCGAGCCGGGAGGCGAGGAGGCGGATGCGGCCCGGCCGCGCCGGTGGCTGGAGATCCTCACCGACGCGGTGGAGCGGCGCAAGCGCGTGCGGGTGACCTACCGCCGGCCCGACGGCGAGGAGACGGTCCGCCACGTGGACGTCTACGGGTACGCCTGGCGGCGGGGGCAGTGGATCTTCGTCGGCCACTGCCACCTGCGGAACGCCGTCCGCGTCTTCCTCCTCGACCGGACCCGGGCGCTCGCCATCGACCCGGCCGACCCGAAGCGCCCCGACTACGTCATCCCGCCCTCCTTCGACCTCCACGCCTGGTCGCGCCAGGAGCCGTGGGACTTCCTCGTCCACGAGCCGCGCGAGGTCGTGCTGCGCTTCCGCGGGTCGCTGGCGCGCATCGCCGGCCAGCTCCTGCCTCGGGCCCGGACGTCGGCCGGACCGGACGGCACGCGGCTGGCGCGGCTCGAGGTGCGGAACCTGGCGGGCATGGTGCGCCAGGCGCTCGCCTGGGGCCCGGAGGCCGAGATCCTGGAGCCGCCCGAGGGGCGTGCCATGGCGCGGGAGATGCTCGCCGGGCTGCGGGCGCGCCTCGGGGACGGGGGTGCCCCGTGAGCCGCCCGGTCGCGCAGATCCGGAAGATGCTCCTCCTCGTCCCCGCGGCCTGGAAGGCGGGCCCGTCGGGGCTCCCCGTCGATCGGGCCGTGAAGGTCTCCGGGGCCCGCGACGTCCGCGAGCTCGAGCGCATCGTCGACGCCGTGGGACGGCTGGACCTCGGCCCCTCGATGCCGGACGACTTCCTCTGGGTCACCATCGAGAACGGGCGGGTGGTGGTGGACGGCGTCATGCGCTTCGTCGACCCGCTCCCCCTCTCCCTCCGCGAGGGAGCGGCGCTCGTGGCCGCGCTGCGCCCGTTCGAGCGCGACGGCGGGGCGGCGGTGGCGAGCGCCATCCGGAAGCTGCGGCGCGCGGTCCCCGACCCGCTCCGGCCCACCGCGGAGGCCCTGGCGAGGGCCACCGAGTTCCCCGTCGGCCCGCCGGGCCCCTGGGCGGCCCCCCTGCAGGAGGCCATCGACCGCCGGCGCGAGGCGGTGATCGAGTACCGCGCCGAGGTCAGCGGGACCGCCGCGCCCCGCACCGTCGAGCCGCGCGCCGTCTTCCACGCCGACGGCCACTGGTACCTGGCCGCCTGGAACGTCGCCCGGGGCGAGGAGCACCTCTACCGGCTCGACCGGATCGCCGGCGTGGAGGTGGGCACGCGGACGTTCGGCGAGCACCGCGGCCCGCCGCTCGATCGCTACCGCCGGCGCCGCCTCTACTTCGAGTCCGGCGCGGAGCAGGAGGTCCGGGTGCGCTTCGGGGGCGGTGCGGCGGAGCAGGCGCTGGAGCAGTGGCCGTCGCGCGCCGAGCGCGACGCCGACGGATCGGTCACGGTCACCGCGCGGCTCACGCCCGGCAACTTCCTGCTCGGGTGGGTCCTCGGCCACGGCGGGGACGCCGAGGTCGTGGAGCCCCCCGAGGCGCGAGAGCAGCTGCGCGAGCGGGTCGACGCGCTGGCGCGGATGTACGCCTAGGCCGTGGCGACCTGCCCCGCCTCCGGCAGCACGGGCCCGTCCGGCTCCGGCTCGCCCGCCCGCTCCGGCTCGGGCGTCGCCGGCCCCTCCGGCAGCCCCCTCCCCTTCCAGAGCAGGTAGACGGCCGGGTAGACGAGCAGCTCGAGCACGAACGACGTCGCGAGTCCGCCCACCATGGGCGCGGCGATGCGCTTCATGACGTCGGCGCCGGTGCCGGTCGACCACATGATGGGCAGGAGCCCGGTGAACGCCGCGGCCACGGTCATGGCCTTGGGCCGGAGCCGCTTCACGGCTCCATGGACGATGGCCTCGACGAGGTCGCCCCGGGTGCGCAGCAGCCCGGCCCGCTGCCGCTCCTCGAGCGCGAGGTCGAGGAAGAGCAGCATGAAGACGCCGGTCTCGGCGTCGAGCCCCATGAGCGCGATCATGCCCACCCAGGCGGCGATGGAGACGTTGTACCCGAGGGCCCACAGGAGCCACACGGCGCCGATGGCCGAGAAGGGCACCGCCAGCATGACGATGCCGGCCTTGGCGACCGACCTCGTGTTCATGTAGAGGAGCGCGAAGATGAGGACCACGGTGACGGGGAGCACCACCCGGAGCCGCTCGCGCACCCGCATCATGTTCTCGTACTGCCCGCTCCAGGAGAGCGAGTAGCCGGACGGCACCTTCACCGCGGCGGCCACCGCCGCCTTGGCCCGCTCCACGTAGCCGCCGATGTCCACGCGCGAGGTGTCGAAGTCCACGTAGACGTATCCGGCCACCATCCCGTTCTCGTTGCGGATCATCGACGGCCCGGAGACGAGCAGCACGTCGGCGATCTCCTGCATGGGGATCTGCCCGCCCTGGGGCAGGGGCAGGAGCACCCGCTTCAGCGCGTCCACGTCCTCGCGGTAGTCCCGGGCGTAGCGGACGTTGATGGAGTACCGCTCGCGGCCCTCCACCGTGACCCCCTGCTCGTCGCCGCCCACCGCGGTCATCACCATCATGTTGGCGTCGTCGATGGAGAGCCCGTACCGGGCGAGCTGGTCCCGCTTCAGGACGAAGTCGAGGAAGTAGCCGCCGGCGACCCGCTCGGCGAAGACGCTGCGGGTGTCGGGCAGCTTCCGCAGCGCCGCCTCGGTCTCCAGCGCGATGCGCTCGATCTCCTGGAGCGACGCCCCGGAGATCTTGATCCCCACCGGCGTCCGGATGCCGGTGGAGAGCATGTCGAGCCGTCCCTTGATGGGCATGGTCCAGGCGTTGGAGATGCCGGGGAGCTGGAGCGCCGCGTCCATCTGGGCCTTCAGCTCCTCCACGTCGATGCGGTCGTTCCAGAACGGCCGCAGGGCGGGCTTCAGCCAGTCCGGGGCCCAGGAGGAGTACCAGCGCGGGCGCTCCCGCCACTCCGCCACCGGCTTCAGGACCACGGTGGTCTCCATCATCGAGAAGGGCGCCGGGTCGGTGGAGGTGTTGGCCCGCCCCGCCTTCCCGAAGACGCTGCGCACCTCCGGGAAGGTGCGCAGGATCTTGTCCTGCACCTGCAGCGCGGCCTGGGCCTCGGCGACCGACATGCCCGGCTGCACCGCGGACGGCATGTAGAGGATGGTCCCCTCGTCGAGCGGCGGCATGAACTCGGAGCCGAGCTTCAGGTAGACCGGGACGGTGGCGGCCACGAGCGCCATGCTGAGGGCGATGGTGGTGCGCGGGTGGCGCAGGACGAGCCGGCACGGCCCCTCGTAGAGCCGGTGGAGCAGCCGGCTCACCGGGTGGCGCTCCTCGGAGTGGTAGGTGCCGACGAGCGCCTGCGTGGCCAGCCAGGCGACGGGCCGCGGGCGGAACCGGAAGGGCTCGATGCGCGCGAAGAGCATGCGCATGGCCGGGTCGAGGGTCACCGCCAGCACCGCGGCGATGGCCATGGCGAGGTTCTTCGAGATGGCGAGCGGGCGGAAGAGGCGCCCCTCCTGGTCCACGAGCGTGAAGACCGGGAGGAAGGCGACCGCGATGACGAGCAGCGAGAAGAAGACCGAGGGGCCCACCTCGAGCAGCGCCTCGAGGCGGACGGCGTGGAAGTCCCCCTTCTTCCCGCCCCGGATCCAGTGGTGGATCTTGTTGTAGGCGTTCTCCACCTCGACGATGGCGCCGTCCACCAGCACGCCGATGGAGATGGCGATGCCGGCGAGGCTCATCAGATTCGCCCCCATGCCCATGAGCCACATGGGGATGAAGGCCAGCGCCACGGAGACCGGGATGGTGACGATGGGGACGATGGCCGACGGGATGTGCCAGAGGAAGATCAGGATCACCGCCGAGACGATCAGGATCTCCTCGACGAGCTTGTGCTTCACCGTCGCGATGGCCTGCCCGATGAGCTCCGACCGGTCGTAGGTGGTGACGATCTCCACCCCCTCCGGCAGCCCGGGCTTGATCTCCTCCAGCTTGGCCTTCACCCGGTCGATGACGTCGAGGGCGTTCTCCCCCTGGCGCATGACCACGATGCCGCCCACCACGTCGCCCTGCCCGTCCAGGTCGGCGACCCCGCGGCGCATCTCCGGCCCGAGCGTCACCGTGGCGACGTCCTTCACCTGGATGGGCGTCCCGCCCTCGGCGCGGAGGACGAGCTTCTCCAGGTCCTCGATCGACTTCACGTAGCCGCGGCCGCGCACCATGTACTCGCGCCCGGAGAGCTCGACGAGCCGCCCGCCCACGTCGTTGTTGCCCCGGCGGACGGCGTTGATGACCGCCTCGAGCGGCAGCCGGTAGGCGGCGAGGCGGGTCGGGCTCACCGTGATCTGGTACTGGCGCACCTGGCCGCCCACGGTGGCCACCTCGGAGACGCCGGG
>DAOMFN010000184.1:0-5076 GCA_035429785.1 Anaeromyxobacteraceae bacterium | reverse complement strand
GAGTAGAACCAGAAGAAGTGCTGGAAGAGCACCGGGTCGCCGCCGTACTCGGGCATGAAGATGCCGAGGTGGAAGACCCGCTCCAGGAAGCCGAGCGCGACGGTGATGCCGAGCACGGGCGTCGCGAAGATCTGGATGATGCCGGTGGCGTAGAGGGCCCAGAGGAAGAGCGGGAGGTCGAACCACCCCTGCCCCGGCGCCCGCATCTTGTGGATGGTGGCGATGAAGTTCACGCCGGTGAGGATGGAGCTGAACCCGGCCAGGAAGACGCCGGTGAGGGCGAGCAGCACGCCCAGGCCGCGCGAGGACTCCAGGCTGTAGGGCGGGTAGAGGGTCCAGCCGGTGTCGAGCCCGCCCACGACCAGCGTGGCCACGAAGAGCACCGCGCCGGCCACGAAGAGCCAGAAGGAGAGCAGGTTCACCCGGGGGAAGGCCACGTCCTTCGCGCCCACCATGAGGGGCACGACGAAGTTGCCGAGCGCCGACGGGATGCCGGGGATGACGAACAGGAAGATCATCACCGCGCCGTGCAGCGTGAACATCTTGTTGTAGACGTCGTTCGAGACGAGCCCGCCCCCGTGGTTCCAGAGGTGGAAGCGCACGACCATGGCGAAGACGCCGCCCAGGAAGAGCGAGAAGACGATGAGCGCCAGGTACATGATCCCGATGCGCTTGTGGTCGAGCGAGAAGAGCCAGGAGCCGATCCCGCGCCCGTGCGTGAGGTAGCTGTCGCCGCCGGCCGGGCCGGCCGCGGCGGTCGGGGCGGCGCTCATGTTCCCTCCTTGAGGCTCTGCATGTAGGCGATGATCCCCTGGATCTCCCGCTCCTCGAGGGGGCTGGGCGGCATCATGTCGTCGTAGCCGGCCACGATCTTCGCGCCCGGCCTCACGATCGACTCGCGGACGTAGTTCTCGTCCACCTTGGCGGTCCCGCCGCCGGCGAGCTTCTCGTCCTTGCCCCACAGCCCCTTCAAGGACGGGCCGATCCCGGCCGTGCCGTCGACGCTGTGGCAGGCGGAGCAACCCTTCTCCTCGAAGACCCGGATGCCGAGCTGGAGGAGCGTCTCCTCCTTGCCCTGCCCCTCCTTCAGCCAGGCGTCGTAGGAGGCCTGGTCGGGGTGGACCACGGTCACCGACGTCATCGTGGAGTGGTTCGTGCCGCAGTACTCGGTGCAGAGCACCGGGTAGGTCCCGGCCTTGGTGGGCGTGACGACGAGCCGCGTGAAGCGGCCCGGGACGGCGTCCATCTTCACGCGGAACTCGGGGACGTAGAACGAGTGGATGACGTCGAGCGAGGCCAGCGTGAGGACCACCGTGCGCCCCTGCACGAGGTGGAGCTCCTTCGAGCCCTTGCCCCCGTCGTGGTCGAACCACCACGACCACTTCTTGCCGGTGACCTGGACCCGCTGGGCGTCCTTCCCCTCCGGGTTGTCGAGCATGGAGAGGTAGACCTGCGTGGAGAGCGCGAAGAGGCCGAGCACGATGGCGAGCGGGATCACCGTCCAGACGAGCTCCAGCTTCGTCGAGTGATCGGGCGAGGGCTCCGGACCGGTGCGCCCGGCCCGCGCCCGGTAGCGGATCACGAACACCGTGGTCATCACCACGATGACCGCGAGGAAGAAGGCGCTCACCCAGAAGAGCAGGTTGAACACCAGGTCGACGCCGTCGGCCACGCTCGATGCGCGCTCCGGCATGTACCCGGGCCCGGCCGCGACGAGGGTCGCGGAGAGCAGGTCGGGGAGTCGGATCATGGGGCGTGTGTCTCCGATCTGCGACGCCGGACGTCGCGGTACGCGAGGGTTCCCAGGAAGGCGAGGAGGAAGGCCATGGCGAGCACGCCGCCGGTGCGCATGACCTTGAGGGCGAGCGGGGCCGGGTCGGCGGGGTCGAACCCCATGCAGGAGAGGAGGAAGCCGCCCACGCTGCGCTGCTCGTCCGCGCTGGCCACGCGACCGGACCCGGCGCGCTCGAGGGCCGTCCGGAGGGACGCCACGGGGTAGGTGATGCCGTGGAGGTATCCGCTCACCCGGCCGTCGCCGGTGAGGACCACGAGGGTGGCCTGGTGGGCGAACTCGCCCGTGGCGGGGTCGTACCGGTAGCGGAAGCCCACCGCGTCGGCGAGCGCGTCCACGTCCGCCTTCTCGCCGCGCAGGAACGTCCAGCCGGCGTCGACGTCCGGGGTGCCCCCGGCCTCCCGCACGAGCGACTGCTTGTACCGGGCCAGCTGGTCCTGCTTCTCCTGCGGGTCGATGCTCACCGCCACGGCGTGGAACGACCGCCCGTCCCACCCCGCCTCCTTGAGCGCCCGGGCCATGCCGTGCAGCTGCAGGCCGCAGAGGCGCGGGCAGGAGGTGTAGTTGAAGGAGAGGAGCACGGGCTTCCCGGCGAGGTCGGAGAGCCGCACCGTGCGCCCCTCCGAGTCGGTGAAGGTGGCCCCGCGGGGCACCGCGGCCCCCAGCTTCTCCGTGACGCCGATGGCGGCGACCTCCCGCTTCAGGAGATCGGTGGTCTGCCCCTCGGCCGGGACGGCCGCGAGGAGCGCGAGCAGGGCGAGCGGGGCAAGACGAGCCGTCGGGGACATGGGGGAGCCGCGGCGATCTGTCCAGGCGATGTCGACTTGTCAACACCATTTTAGGGCCAAGGGTCTGGATTTCCTGGCACATCGCGTCAGGATGGGTACCCGCCCCCCGCGTCGGGGCCGCCCGCGGCAGCGGTTCTCGCCTACCTCGTGACGTCGACGACCAGGCGGCCGCGGACCTCGCCGGCGAGCAGCCGGGACGCCGCCGGGATCGCCTCGGCGAGGGGGATCTCCTGCGTCATGGCGGCGAGCTTCCCGGTGTCGAGGTCGCGGGCGAGCCGCTGCCAGGCCTCCCGGCGCAGCGCCATCGGGGCCATCACGCTGTCGACGCCGGCGAGGGTCACGCCCCGCAGGATGAAGGGGGCGACGGTCGCGGGGAGGTCCATGCCGGCGGCGAGGCCGCAGGCGGCCACCGTCCCGCCGTAGCGCGTGCTCGCACAGGCGTTCGCGAGCGTGTGGCTTCCCACCGAGTCGACGACGCCGGCCCAGCGCTCCTTCTGGAGCGGCTTCCCGGGGGCCGCGAGCGCGGCCCGGTCGATCACCTCCGCGGCGCCGAGGCCGGTGAGGTAGTGCGACCCGGAGAGGCGCCCCGTCGAGGCCACCACGCGGAAGCCGAGCTTCGCGAGCAACGCCACGGCCACGCTGCCCACGCCCCCGGTGGCGCCGGTGACGAGCACCTCGCCCCGCTCCGGCGCGACGCCGTGCCGCTCCAGCGCCATCACGCAGAGCATGGCGGTGTAGCCGGCGGTGCCGATGGCCATGGCCTGGGCCGCCGTGAAGGCGGCCGGCACCGGGAGCAGCCAGCTGCCGTCGAGCCGCGCCGTCCCGGCGAGGCAGCCCCAGTGGCTCTCCCCCACGCCGAAGCCGTTCACGAGCACGCGGTCGCCGGGCCGGAAGGCCGGGTTCGCCGACTCGACCACCACGCCCGCCCCGTCGATGCCCGCCACCATGGGGAACTTCCGGATCACCGGCGCCTTGCCGGTGATGGCGAGGGCGTCCTTGTAGTTGACGGTCGAGCGCTCGACCCGGACGAGGACGTCCCCGGCCGGCAGCGCCGACTCCTCGAGCTCCGCCACGCGCACCGACTGCCCGGTTTCCGACTTCTCGACGAGGATGGCTCGGAACACGCATCACCTCCGGGTGGAATCCGTTCCTTGTACCGGGTCCGGCACCGGTGGGCTAGCATCGCCGCGTCATGAGCGACCGGGCGGACGTCGTCGTCGTGGGGGGCGGCATCGTCGGGCTCACGCTGGCCCGGGAGATCGCCGGGCGCGGCGCGGGAACCGTGCTCGTCCTCGAGAAGGAGGACGGCCTGGGGAAGCACGCGTCGGGGCGCAACTCGGGCGTGCTCCACGCCGGGATCTACTACGCCCCCGACAGCCGGAAGGCCCGGACGTGCCTCGCCGGGAACCTGCTCATGCGGGCCTACTGCATCGAGCGGGGCCTGCCGCTCCTCGACTGCGGGAAGGTCATCGTGGCCCGGGAGGAGGCCGAGCTCCCCGTGCTCGACGAGCTCTTCCGCCGCGCCGGCGCCAACGGGGCGCGGGTGGAGATGCTCGACGAGAAGGCGCTCGCCGAGGTCGAGCCCTGCGCCCGGACGGTGGGACGCGCCCTCTGGTCCCGGCAGACGGCGGTGGTGGACCCGAAGGCGGTCCTCGCCTCCCTGCGGGCGGACCTGGAGGCGGGCGGGCGGGTCCGCATCCGGACCGGCGTGGAGGTCACCGGCGCCGGCGGGCCGGGCGTGGTGCGCACGACGGCCGGGGACGTCGCCTACGGCCGGCTCGTCAACGCCGCCGGCGCCCACTGCGACGCGGTGGCCCGGCTCTTCGGCGTGGGCGAGCACTACCGGCTCATCCCCTTCAAGGGCATCTACCGGAAGCTCCGGAAGGACGCGCGACTCGTCGTGAGGGGCAACGTCTACCCCGTGCCCGACCCGCGCAACCCGTTCCTGGGCGTCCACTTCACCCGGAGCGTGCACGGCGACGTCTACCTGGGCCCCACCGCCATCCCCGCCTTCGGGCGGGAGAACTACGGCATCCTCGCGGGCATCGACGGCGACGCGCCCCGCATCCTGGCCGAGGACGCGGTGCTCTTCTTCCGCAACGCCGGCTTCCGCTCGGTGGCCCTCACCGAGCCGCGCAAGTACGTGCCCGCCTTCCTGCACCGGGACGCGGCCCGCCTCGTGCACGGCTTCGACCCCTCGGAGGTCGAGCCCGCCGAGAAGGTGGGCATCCGGCCGCAGCTCGTCGACTGGCGGACGAAGCAGCTCCTCATGGACTTCGTGGTCGAGCGGTCGGGCGACACGCTCCACGTGCTGAACCCCATCTCGCCCGCCTTCACGAGCTCGATGGAGCTGGCGCGGCAGATCGCCGCCGAGCACTTCTAGCGCGCGGGGCCGGGATGGTCAGTTGCGCAGGGCCGCGTCGACCCGCGCCCGGCGCCGTCCGACGTCGAGCCCCTCCCGGGTGAGCAGGAAGCGGACCTTGCCCTTGCCCGACG
>DAOMFN010000183.1:0-5093 GCA_035429785.1 Anaeromyxobacteraceae bacterium | reverse complement strand
GCTGAGCAGGCCGGCCTCCACCTCGACGCCGGCGCGGCGCAGGCGGCGGACTCCCCGGCCGTTCACGCGCGGGTTGGGGGCGCTGGACCCGGAGAAGACCCGGCGGACCCCGGCCTCGAGGATGGCCAGGCTGCAGGGCGGGGTCCGGCCGAAGTGGTCGCAGGGCTCGAGCGTCGTGTAGAGGTCGGCACCCCGTGCCCGGGCCCCGGCGGCCCGGATGGCGGCCACCTCGGCATGGGGCGCCCCGGCGCGCGCGTGGTGGCCGCGCCCGACCACCCGCCCGCCCTTCACGAGCACCGCGCCCACCGCCGGGTTGGGGCTCGTGCGGCCGAGGCCGCGGCGGGCCTCCCGCAGCGCAGCCCGCATGTGCCGCTCGTGGCGGGAGCGCGCGGTCACGGCTTCTCCTTCAGGTCCTCGACCGCGGCGGCGAACTCCCCGACGTCGCGGAAGTCGCGGTAGACGGAGGCGAAGCGGACGTAGGCCACCGGGTCCTCGTCGCGGAGCAGTTCCATCACGAGCTCGCCCACCGCGCTCGCCGCGACCTCCCGCTCTCCCGACTCCTGGAGGCGCCGCTCGACCTGGGTGGCCATCTCCTCGATGCGCTCCTGGGACACGGGCCGCTTCTGGCAGGCGCGGCGCATGCCCTCCACCACCTTGCGCCGGTCGAAGGCCTCCCGGCGGCCGTCCTTCTTCACGAGCGCCGGCAGGCTCTCCTCGACCCGTTCGTAGGTGGTGAAGCGCCTCCCGCAGCCCAGGCACTCGCGCCGCCGCCTCGTGGCCTGGCCGTCCTGCGCCTCGCGCGAATCGACGACCCGGTCCTCGAGGTGGCCACAGAAGGGACAGCGCATGCGTCGGGGCGTCGCGGCCGGCGGTCAGACCCGGTCGGGGTAGAGGGGGAACTGGCGGGTGAGCTCGTGGACCTCGCCCCGCACGCGGGCGATGGAGGCCTCGTCGGCCGGGGCGTCGAGCACCCGCCCGATGAGGGCCGCGACCCGCCGCATCTCGGCGACGCCCATGCCCCGGGTGGTGAGGGCCGGGGTCCCCACGCGGATGCCGGAGGTGACGAAGGGCTTCTCCGGGTCCCAGGGGATCATGTTCTTGTTCACGGTGATGCCGGCCTTCCCGAGCGCCTCCTCGGCGACCTTCCCGGTGAGCTTCTTCGGGCGCAGGTCGACGAGCATGAGGTGGTTGTCGGTGCCGCCGGACACGAGCCGCAGCCCCGCCGCCACGAGCCCCTCGGCCATGGCCTTCGCGTTGTCGAGGATCTGCTGCTGGTAGGTCTTGAACGACGGCTGGAGCGCCTCGTGGAAGGCCACGGCCTTCCCGGCGATCACGTGCTCGAGCGGGCCGCCCTGGATGCCCGGGAAGATCTGGCTGTTCACCGCCTTCGCGTGGGCCTCCTTGCAGAGGATGAGGCCGCTGCGCGGGCCGCGGAGGGTCTTGTGGGTGGTGGTGGTGACGATGTCGGCGTGGGGCACCGGGTTCGGGTGGAGGCCGGCCGCCACCAGCCCCGCGATGTGGGCCATGTCGACGAGCATCGCCGCCCCGACCTCGCGCGCGATCTCGGCGAACCGGTCGAAGTGGAGGGTGCGGGGGTAGGCCGACGCACCGACCACGAGGACCCGGGGCCGGTGCTCGCGGGCGAGCCGCCGCACCTCGTCCAGGTCCACGGTCTCGTCCGACTGGCGGAGGCCGTAGGGGACGATCTTGAAGAGCCGGCCGGAGAAGTTGACCGGGGAGCCGTGGGTGAGGTGGCCGCCGAAGTTGAGGCTCATGGCGAGCAGCGTGTCGCCCGGCTGGGCGAGCGCGAAGTACGACGCCATGTTGGCCTGGGACCCGGCGTGGGGCTGGACGTTGGCGTGGTCGGCGCCGAACAGCTTCTTCGCCCGGTCGATGGCGAGCTGCTCGACCTGGTCCACGACCTCGCAGCCGCCGTAGTAGCGCTTGCCCGGGTAGCCCTCGGCGTACTTGTTCGTGAGCGGCGAGCCGACCGCCTCGAGGACGGCCGGGGAGACGAAGTTCTCGCTCGCGATGAGCTCGAGCCCCTCGGCCTGTCGGCGGGTCTCCTCCCGGACGAGCCGGGAGATCTCGGGATCGGCCTCGGCGAGGCGCTGGGTCGGCATCATGGGCGGGCTCCTCGGAAGGGGGCGTTCATATCGCGCCGGCGCTCAGCGGTCGAGGGCCGAGATCTTGTCGACGCGCCGCTGGTGGCGCCCCCCCTCGAAGGGCTCGGCGAGGAAGGCCTTCACCACCGCGCCGCCGAGGCCGAGCCCGATGACCCGCTCCCCCACGCAGAGGACGTTGGCGTCGTTGTGCGCGCGGGCCATGCGGGCCTCGTACTCGGTCGTGCAGTGGGCGGCGCGAACCCCCTTCACCTTGTTCGCGGCGATGGAGACGCCGATGCCGGTGCCGCAGACGAGGACGCCGAGGCGGGCCCGGCCCTGTGCGACCGCCTCGCCGACCCGGGCCGCGAAGTCCGGGTAGTCGACGCTCTCGGACGTGAACGGCCCGAGGTCCTCGACCTCGAACCCCGCCTCGCGGGCGACGCGGACGGCCTCGGCCCGCAGCGCGAGCCCGGCGTGGTCCGACCCAAAGACGATGCGATCCGCCATGTTGCCTCCCGGACTGCGGGGATGAGTTAGATTTAATCAATTAAAATCGGCACTTACAATACATTTTTCGTTGCGCCAGGCCGGATCCCCCTGCAAGTGGACGGTGCGTCCAACCAAGGAGACCCCGCATGCGCACCGCCACTCCGTACCTCGTCCTCGCCGTCGCCGCTACCCTCGCCGGATGCGGCTCGAGCGGCAAGGGCACCACCGTCAGCGTGAGCACCGCCGTCCGCAGCGCCCCCACCTCGACCGCGGCGATCACCACGGCCTCCGGTACGGTCCAGTTCTCCAACCTCTACCTCGTCGTGAAGGAGGTCGAGCTCGACCTCGCCTCGAGCGCCTCCGGTCCCGTGGGTCCCAGCGGCCCGACCGGTCCCACCGGTCCCACCGGCCCGACCGGTCCCACCGGCCCGACCGGTCCCACCGGCCCGACCGGCCCGACCGGCCCCACGGGCCCGAGCGGCAATTCCGGCCACGGCAAGCACGAGCTCGAGACCGGCCCCTACGTCCTCGCCATCGCCGTCACCGACACCACGCTGCAGGTGGGCATCCCGGCCACCGTGGTCCCGGCCGGCTCCTACTCCGGGGTCGAGTTCGAGATCCACCGGGTGAAGTCCACGGAGGCGCTCAACATCCAGACCACGGCCGGCGGCGTGAAGCTCGACGGCCTCTCCATGGTCCTCGAGGGCACCTGCACGGGCCCGGCCGTGGGCGATCCGCCGGTGGCCCCGGCGCCGGTCTCCTTCTCCGTGACCTCCTCGATGGAGGCCGAGGTCGAGTACGAGACGCCGTTCACCATCCCGGAGGGCGACGCCACCAACGTCACGCTGTCCTTCGACGCCTCGCGCTGGCTGAAGGGGCCGAACGGCACGACGCTCGACCCGTGCAGCGGCGACCCGTCGGTGAACGCGCGGATCATGGCCAACGTGAAGGCCTCCCTGCGCGCCTTCGGCGACCACGACTGCGACGGGAAGGACGACCGCGGCGAGGGGCACGGCGGCGGCCGCGACTGAGCCCGCCGGCGAGCGCTTCCGGATCGTCGCGGACGGCCGGCGTCGAGAGGCGCCGGCCGTCTCGCTTCCGGCCGCCGTCAGGCGCGGTACCGCCCCACGACGAGCACCGCGTTGCTTCCGCCGAAGGCGAAGGAGCTCTTCAGCACGTGGTCTCCGTCGTACGGCCGGGCCCCCTCGGTCACGTGGTCGAGGTCGCACTCGGGGTCGGGCACCATCCGGTTGATGGTGGGAGGGACCTTCCGGTCCCGCAGCGCCATCAGGCACCCGATGAGCTCCATGGCCCCGCCGGCTCCGATCCCGTGGCCGAGCGCCCCCTTGCTCGAGACGACCCGCGTGCTGCGGGCCGCCTCGCCGAACACGCGCTTCAGGGCGATGGTCTCGGTCCGGTCGTTCCACTCCGTGCCGGTGCCGTGGGCGTTCACGTAGCCCACCTGCGCCGGCGCGAGGCCGGAGTCCTTCAGCGCCGCGGCGATGGCGCGGGCCGGACCCTCCGGCGCGGGCTGGGTGAGGCTGTGGCAGTCGGCCGAGGCGCCATAGCCCAGCACCTCGCCCAGGATGGGCTGGGCCCGGCGCAGCGCCGACTCCTCCGACTCGAGCACGAGCACCCCCGCTCCCTCGGCGAGGACGATGCCGTCCCGGTCGGCGCTGAAGGGTCGGCAGGCCCGCGGCGGATCGTCCTCGTGCCCGGAGAGGACCCGCAGGGCGGCCCAGGCCGCGACCACGCCAGGGGTGAAGCAGGAGTCGGCGCCTCCGGCCACGGCCACGTCGACCGTGCCGCCGCGGATGAGCCGGAAGGCCTGGCCGATGCTGTGCGTGCCCGAGGCGCAGGCGCCGTCGACGTTGAAGAGGGGCCCGCCGAGGCCGTAGCGGATCGACACGTTGGCCGACGGCCCGGTGTTCATCGAGGTGGGGATGATGAGCGGACCGGCCTTGCCGTGCAGGTAATACTCCCGGAAGAAGCCGTCCGAGGCGCCGAATCCGCCGATGGAGCTCCCGATGAGGACGGCGGCCTCGTCGAGGTCGACGCCGCCCTCGAGGATCCGGGACTGGCGCACGGCCTGGGAGACCGCCACCACGGCCAGCTGGGAGGTGCGGCTCGTGCGCCGGACCTCCTTGCGGTCGAAGTGGTCGGTCTCCACGTAGCCCTGGATCCGCCCGCCCACCCGGGTGGCGAGCCCCTCCGTCCCGGGACCCTCGAGCGCGACCACGCCCGATTCCCCCGCCGCGAGGCGGCTCCAGAAGGTCTCGACGTCGCAGCCGAGGGGGCTCGCGATGCCCAGCCCGGTCACCACCACCCGGCGGCGGGCCACTAGACCCGCCGGAAGGCGACCACCGCGTTGGTGCCCCCGAAGCCGAAGCTGTTCGAGAGGACAGCGTCGAGCCGGGCCTCCCGGGCGGTGTTGGGCACCACGTCGAGCCGGCACTCCGGGTCCTGCTCCTCTACGTTGATGGTGGGGGGCACGACGCA
>DAOMFN010000182.1:0-5093 GCA_035429785.1 Anaeromyxobacteraceae bacterium | reverse complement strand
TCGGCCCCGAGCGCGCGCGCCTCGTCGGCGTAGCGGGCCAGCACCGCGACCGTGTCGGCGATGGCGGCGGGGTCGAGGAGCCCGGTGCGGTCCACGCCGCGCCCGAGCCGGGTGATCTCGGCGCGCTCCACCACGGCGCGGAAGCCGCGCCCGTCGCGCTCCGCGACCGTGAGCAGGACGGTGTTGGTCCCCACGTCGACGACCGCGAAGCGGGGAGCGTGTGCGGGGGCCGGGCTCACCGCGGGAGGGGTCCCCAGGCCGGCGAGGAGATGCCGGCGGGGTCGGAGGTGACCACCTTCTGGCGGTCCCCGGCGGGGTTCGTGACGACGAGCTGCTGCCTCCCCGCCCGGTCGGTGGAGAGGACGAGGAGCCGGCCGTTCGGGGCCCAGGACGGCTCCTCGTTCGTCGGCCCCTGGTCCTGCGTGACGCGGGAGATGGCCCCGGTCTCGGGGGAGACGAGGAAGACGTCGAAGACCCGCCGCTCGTCGCGCGCCGTGAAGGCGATGGAGTCGCCGCGCGGGCTCCAGCGCGGCGTCTGGTTGTAGTTGCCCTTGAAGGTGAGGCGCCGCTGGCCGGTGCCGTCGGCGTTCATCACGTAGAGGTGGGGGTTGCCCGACCGGGTGGACACGAAGGCGATCCGCTTGCCGTCCGGCGACCAGGTGGGGGAGGTGTCGGTGGCCGGGTCGGTCGTGAGGCGGCGGATGCCGGTGCCGTCCGCGGAGGCCACGTAGAGGTCGGAGTTCCCGTCCACGGAGGCGGTGAAGGCGATGGAGCGCCCGTCGGGGGAGTAGACGCCGCCGCTCGCGAGGTCGCCGAGGGAGACGACGAGGCGCGGCGCGCCGTCGGGAACCCGGAAGCCCCAGATCTCCGGCTTCCCGCCGCGGTAGCTCGTGACCAGGACCTCTCCGCCGTCGGGGCGCCAGGAGGGCAGCATGGCGATGGCGGTCTCCCGCCGCAGCACCTCCTGCCCCTTCCCGTCCGCGTCCACGAGGACGATCTCCCAGGTCCCGCGCCCCTTGCGGATCCCGGCGATGCGGGTGCGGAAGACGCCCGGCTCCCGCGTGTAGAACTGGAGCACGTCGTCCGCGAAGGCGTGGGCGAGCGCGCGGGCGGAGCGCTCCCGGTGGACCCGGTAGAGCACCTCGCGGCCGGCCCGCACGTCGTAGAGGTGGAGCTCGCCGGCGACGACCGCCCCCTCCCGCTTCACCGTCGCCTTGACGAGCCCCTCCGCCCCCACGTCCGACCAGCGGGGGAACTTGATGCCGGACGCCTGGGTGCCCTCCGCGGGGTCGGCCAGGAAGGACCGAGGGTCGAGGAGGTCGAAGGTGCCGGTGAGCGCCAGGTCGTCGCGCATCGTCTGCTGCGCGTCGAGCGCGTCGGCGGACGCGCCGGGTCCGGACGCGAAGGGGGCGATGGCGAGCGCGAGCGGCCGGAAGTCGGGCCTGCCCACGTCGATGTACTGGCGCTGGGCGGACGCCAGGGTGGGAGCCGTGAGGGCGAGGGCGAGGATCACGAGCGTGCGCATGGAACGGATGCCTTCCTAGACCTTGAAGTTCACCCCGAGTCCAACCGTGCGGTAGCGCTGGCGGAGCTCGGGAGGGGGAGGGGGGAGGCGGGCGTCGCGGACGGCGCGCTCCAGCGCCTGGTCGAAGCCGGCGTTTCCGCTCCTGCGCTCGAAGCGGAAGCTGGAGACGCGCCCGTCGGGCTCGATGGTGAGCACCACCGTGGCCCGGAGCGCCAGCCGCTCCTGCTCGGAGAGCGTGGCCGGGAGGCGGTACGAGGCCTGGAGCGCCTGGGTGACGAGCCCGAGGTAGCGATCGCCCTCGGAGGCGTCGCCGGCCTCGCCGTCGGGCACGCCGTCGGGGTCGCCCCAGCGCTCCCGCGAGGCCAGCTTCTCGTCCTTGCGGACCTTGTCGAGGGCCCGGGACAGGGCGTCGGAGCCCTTGCCGCCGGTCACCGCCGAGGCGGGGCGGGGCGGGGGCGGCTTCGACGGCGCCACCTTCGGGGCGGGGAGCGCCACGGTCTTCTGGGCGGGCGGGGCGGCCGGCGCCGGGACGGGGACCGGGACCGCGTCGGGCGCACGCGGAGCCGCCTCGGGGGGCGGGGCCTCGCGCCGGGGGAGCCACTGCTCCGGACGCTTCTCCCCGAGCTTCACGAGCTTGGCCACGATGGGCTTCTGCTCGAGGTCGACGATGGGCGGAGGCCGGACGAGGAAGGCCGCGGCGATGAAGCCCGCGTGGAGCCCGACGGAGACGACGAGGAGCGGCCAGAGCCGCTCCGGGCCGCGCAGCAGGGCGGAGCCCCCCGTCACCGCTTGCGGTCCTCCGGCCGGTCGGGGACCGGGTCGGTGATCATGCCCAGGTTGGTGACCCCGGCGCGCTGGACGGCCGCCATGATCTCGACGACGTAGCCGTAGGGGAGCCCCTTGTCGGCCATGAGGTAGAGCTCGCGGTCCCGGGCCACGCGGGCGTTGGCCCGGAGCTTCTCCTCCAGCTCGGGAAGGGTGAGGCGGGCCGGGCGGTCGTCCGTGCCGAGCCACAGGCTGCGGTCGGACTTGATCGAGAGGACGAGCTTCTGGTCCTCCGCCTTCACCGGCTGGGCCTTCACCTGGGGGAGCGCGACCTCCACGCCCTGCTGGATGAGGGGCGCCGTCACCATGAAGATGATGAGGAGCACGAGCATCACGTCGACGAGCGGCGTGACGTTGATCTCGGTGAGGGTCTGGCGGCCGGAGCCGCTCGTGCCGATGGACACGCGGTCTCCCCGCCTAGAAGAAGTGGCGCTTCACGATGTTGAGGAAGTCGTTGGAGAAGTTGGTCATCTCGGCGTCGAGGACTCGGATGCGGGAGACGAAGAGGTTGTAGAAGACCACCGCCGGGATGGCCGCGAAGAGCCCCACCGCGGTGGCGATGAGGGCCTCGGAGATGGGCTTCGCCACCGTGGCCAGGTTGGCGTTGCCGGCCTGGTAGATGTCGTGGAAGGCCCGCATGATGCCCCAGACCGTGCCGAAGAGCCCCACGAAGGGAGCGGCGCTGGCGGTGGTGCCGAGGAAGGGGACCATCGACTCGAGGTGGGTCACCTCGGCCACCGCGGCGCGCTTGAGGGCGCGCTCCACGTTCTCGATGCCGCCGAGCTGCTCGGCCATGGCGCCCTCCGGCCCCTTCTTCTGGGCGGTGACCTTGGAGAGCTCGACGTAGCCGGCGCGGAACACCGCGGCGATGGGGGAGGACGGCAGCTGCTCGGCCGCCTGGTAGATGGCGTCGAGCCGCTTCGACTGCCAGAAGGTCTCGAGGAACCGGGCCGACTCGGCCTGGGCCTTCCGGAGCGCCATCCACTTCTTGAGGATGATGGCCCAGGAGACCACCGACGCGGCGAGGAGGAGGGCGAGGACGCCGCCCACCACCAGCCCCGAGTTCATGACGATCTCGAGGTAGTCGATCTCCCCGCCGCGGCCGGCGGCGGTGGCGAGGTCGATGAGGTGGAGGTTCGAGGGGAGCAGGATCGACTCCGGGGGGAGGGGAAGTTGCCCCGTACCTAGCACGAGTCCGGGGGGGCGTCACGATGGACAACCCCGCGCCGCCTGGGGAATTCCCGGGGATCCGGGGCCTGCGCCATCGCGTGCCCGGCGCCCGTCCGCCATCTCCACGCCGCGCCGTACGCCGCCACCTCCTCGCGGGCCACCGTGCCGCGTCCGGTACACGCACCTCCGGTGAACAGATCCATCACCCCGTCCCCGTACGCCCGCCTCGCCGCCTCGAGGTTGTGGGCACGGCAGAGGACCCTGCAGTTCTCGACCGTCGACGGGCCGCCCATCCCGCGCGGGTGGACGTGATCGATCTCCAGCCTCGCCGTCGCGCCGCAGACACCGCCGTCCGCGAGCGGCCACGTGCACTTCCCCTCGTCGCGCGCGAGCACCTCCCGCTTCACCTTCGCCGGCACGCTGGCCTTCCTCTTCTCCTGCTTCTCGATGAGGGCCTCCAGGGCGAGCTTGAGGATCTGCTCGTCGGTCGCCCCCGGGTTCCGGTGCGACTCGCCGGCCTTCGCCTTCTTGAGGAGCGCCAGGGTTTCACGGGTCACCGTGACGTGCAGCCGACTCTCCTCTGCGGTGAGAGGAAGGTCGGCGGTCCGCTCGGCTTCATCTCGCCTCATCAGCGCCTCGACGTCCCTCCCGGGGTGGGTCGGAATCGGTTCTACGGTAGAACCGACCTCGGCGAGCGACGCCTTCACAGTCACCGGCTCCGTCACGACCGCCGACACGACCGTTCGCCGCGGCACGACCCTGGCCGGGTCGATCTCCGCCGCCACCTCCTTCGCCTCCTGGCGGGAGAGGCCGAAGAACCTCGGGAGCACCTCTACCCGGTTCTCCTCCGTCATCACCCGGGCCACCTCGACCACGGTGGTGAGGCACAGGCGCCCGTCCCTGATCGGCGCCTCCACCTCCGGGAACCTGCGCACGAGCCGGGCCCCGACCATCCTGTAGTGGGCCATGCCCTTCGACATCGCCAGGGCGCGGTGGAGGTACTGGAAGATGGTGGCGTAGCCGAGGGCGCGGTGGAGCCCGCGGTGCTCGAAGTCGGCGACCGACACGAGCAGGTCGGCGAGGCAGGTGCGCTCGGCGCGGAGAAGGTCGGCGTGGCGGTCGCGGATCCGGGAGGCCTCGGTGAGTTCGTGCGTGTTCATGAACCCACTCTCGCACGCAATTTTCGGGCTTCGCCCAACGCGCGAGGATGGCCTTGGAGGCGCTCTGCGGCCCCGGGGATCTCGACCCTCGCCAGAGATTCCGGACGCCCCGCCACGGCCCGGATGCGCAGCGAGAGCGCCCTTTCCTGCAGTCCCGCTCGCGCGGAGGCAATCTTCACGAAATCCGCGTCAAGGCAGCGTTCTCTTACGCCCCAACTGCCCGGATGGTCCGCGGAACGGACGGTGCGGACGCGCCGGATTCACCCACCGTGACGACACCGCCGGACGGAGCGCGACGATCCCTCCGTGCGGTCTGGGCTCCGCGCCCGCGCACGCCGCCGGCCCGTCGTCGGCTGGAACCCCCGCTTCCTTCGACAACGCGCCCGGCGTGAATAGAATGACCCCAGCCCGAC
>DAOMFN010000181.1:0-5115 GCA_035429785.1 Anaeromyxobacteraceae bacterium | reverse complement strand
AGATGGCCGCCGCCCCCAGCGCCTCGTTGGGCGGGAGCGAGGCCCCCATGTTCACCGCGCCCAGCCAGAGGAGCTCGAGCACCGGCCCGAGCAGGAGCCCGCCCCGGAGGTCGCCGAGCGCCAGCCCGAGCAGCGGGGCGAGCACCACCGGGCGGGAGAGCATGGCCTGGAGGAAGCCCTTGCGCTCCACCGCCGCGAGCCCGGCGACCACGGCGACGACGAGGTAGTCCACGTGCATCCGAATCCTATCAGCCGGCGGCGGCCCAGCGCCGCTCCATCTCGGCGAGGTCGAGGGGGGCGTCGAGCGGCACCGCCCGGGCCTCGATCCGGAACCCGGCCGCGGCGAGGCGGCGCAGCCCCTCCATCTCCGCGGCGGAGAGGAAGACCGACGGGGTCACCTGCCGGCGCCCCTCCGCGTGGTGGACGTTGCCCACGTTCACCACCCCGACCCGTCCGGGGGTCATCCCGCGGGAGAGGGCCCTCTCGGCCTCCCCCACCCCCCGGAGGACCACCAGGGCCGGCTCCTTCGCGGCCGCGAG
This sequence comes from Anaeromyxobacteraceae bacterium, assembly GCA_035429785.1. Classification (GTDB taxonomy): domain Bacteria; phylum Myxococcota; class Myxococcia; order Myxococcales; family Anaeromyxobacteraceae; genus CAIOAK01. The sequence continues at coordinate 4,576 of DAOMFN010000181.1, read as the reverse complement.
ACCGGCCCAGTCGACGGCCTCGGGCGGCTCGACCCGCGCCTCCACCCCCGGCGGGAGCGCCAGCATCATCGCCGCCCGCGCGAGCGGGCTGCGGGCCGCCTCCTCGTCGGCCACGACCAGGCGGGCCGCGCCGAGGTGCGGGACCCAGCCCACGAGCACCTGCCCGTGCACGAGCCGCTCGTCGATGCGGGCCAGCGCGATCACCGGGAGGCTCCCCCGCCCGCCGCCCCGGCCGGCGGCGCGCCGCCCAGCACCTCGCTCGCGAGCGCGATGTTCTTCCGGCCGTAGGCGCAGATGAGCGCCGCCACCTCGGGGAGGCGCGCGCCCGGGGTGCGGCAGGTGGAGAGCTTGAGCAGCATGGGGAGGTTCACGCCGGTGACGACCTCGACCCGCTCCCCCAGGAACCCCAGCGCCAGGTTCGCGGGGGTGCCGCCCAGCATGTCGGTGAGGACGAGCACGCCGTCCCCGTCGTCGAGCTCGCGGATGGCGGAGGCGAGCGCCTCCCGGGCCGCGTCCATGGGGATCGCGGAGGAGATGGCCACGGCGCGCGCCTGCGCGAGCGGCCCGACGATCCCCTGGACGGCCGCCAGCGACTCCTCGGCGAGCCGCCCGTGGGTCGCGATCACCACGCCGATCATGCTTCACTCCTTGTCGACGTCGCGGTGCCAGGTGCGGGCCGGGATGCCGCGCTGGCCGAGGCGCGCCGCGAGCTCGTTCGCGATGGCCACCGACCGGTGCCGCCCGCCGGTGCAGCCGATGCCCACGGTGAGGTAGGTCTTCCCCTCCGCCCGGTACCGGGGGATGAGGAAGGCGGCCAGGTCCTCGGCCTTCTCCAGGAAGCGCTGCGCGTCCTCCTGGCCCAGGACGAAGTCGCGGACCCGGGGCTCCGTGCCGGGGAACGGCTTCAGCTCGGGCACGAAGTAGGGGTTGGGCAGGAAGCGGACGTCGAGCACGAGGTCGGCGTGGGCCGGGATGCCGCTGCGGAAGCCGAAGGAGACGAGCGTGACCCCCATGGCGTCGGAGCCGGCCCCCACGAAGCGGTTGTGCACGAGCCGCTTCAGCTCGTGCACGTTGAGCCGGGTGGTCTCGACGACCTCGTCGGCCACCGCCCGCAGCGGCGCGAGCGCCTTGCGCTCGGCGGCGATGCCGTCGGGCACGCTGCCCGACTCGCCGGCCAGCGGGTGGCGGCGGCGGGTCTCGGAGTAGCGGCGGATGAGCGACTCGTCGGAGGAGTCGAAGAAGAGGACGGTGACGTCCACCCCCTTGCGGCGCAGCTCCTCCACGGTGCGGGGGGCGTCGGCGAGGAAGCGCGGCTCGCGGGCGTCCACCACGAGCGCGATGCGGGACACCTCGCCGGCGGTGTGGCCGGAGAGCTCGAGCAGCTTCTCCAGGAAGACGATGGGGAAGTTGTCGACGCAGTAGAAGCCGCCGTCCTCGAGCGCGCGGAGCGCGGTGGTCTTCCCCGAGCCGGACACGCCGGTCAGGATCACCACCTGGGTCTGCGGGGCGCCGCGGACCTCGTCCTTCTGCGGGACGCTCACTCGACCTCCGTCCCGCCGCCGGTCCCCTCGCCGGGCAGCGCGATGGCCCGGTTGAGGCGCTCCTGGAACTCGCGCGCGGAGTGGTGTCCCTGGAGCTTGAGGAGGTGGTTGCGGGCGGCCACCTCGATGATGGTGGTCATGTTGCGGCCGGGGCGGACGGGCACGACCAGCATCGGGACCTCGACGTCGAGGATCCGGAACTTGCGGTCGTCCACGCCCAGCCGGTCGTACTCCACGTCCGGGTCCCAGTCGCAGAGCTCGAGCACGATCTCGATCTTCTTGCGCTCCCGGATGGCGGCCACGCCGAAGAGGTCCTTGATGTTGATGATGCCGAGGCCGCGGATCTCCATGTGGTGCTTGATGATCTCGCTCCCGGCGCCCACCACCGCGTCCTGGGTGCGGCGCTTCACCTCGACGATGTCGTCGGCCACGAGCCGGTGCCCGCGCATGACGAGGTCGAGCGCGATCTCGCTCTTGCCGATGCCGCTCTTGCCGAGGAGCAGGATGCCCACGCCGAGCACGTCGAGCAGCACGCCGTGCATGGAGGCGCTGGCGGTGAGCTGCTCCTCCAGGTAGCCCTGCACGTTCTCGATGAAGGTGGAGGAGAGGTGGGACGAGCGGAACACCGGCACGCCCGCCTCGTCGCCGGCGGCGGCCAGGTCGGCGGGGATCTCGATGTCCTTCGTCACGACCAGGCAGGCCACCTCCTGGGCGAAGAAGGCCCGCAGGACCTCGAGGCGCCGCTCCCGGGGCAGCGTCTGGAGGTAGCTCATCTCGGTGTTGCCGAAGACCTGGATGCGCTCGCGGTGCAGGTACTCGGTGAACCCGGCCAGCGCCAGGCCCGGCTTCTGGATGCGGGCCGAGCTCACCTTGCGCGAGAGCCCGGCCTGTCCGGCCACCAGCGAGAGCCGGAGGTCGAACTTCTGGTCGTCGAGGAGTGCACCCACCCGGATCGCTTCCATCGCCGCGAAGTCTAGCTCGCGTGGGGGGTTGCGTCGAATGCGGGGCTCCCTCGAATGGCCGTTGACGGGGGCTCCCCGCGCCCGTAGATCCGCGGACGCCCGATGAAGACGGCCCGGATCCTCTACCACGCGAACTGCTTCGACGGCTGCGCCTCCGCGGCGCTGCTGGGCCGCTTCCTGCGCGCCCGCGAGGGCGGGGCGCTCCGGCTCGAGCACCTGCCGCTGCAGCACCAGGCCGGGAACCCCATCCCGCCCGGCGCCTTCGACGCCGACGTGAACGCCATCGTCGACTTCCGCTACTCCACCTCTCCCCGCCTCGACTGGTGGTTCGACCACCACCGGAGCGCCTTCCAGCCGGCCTCCGACCGGGCCCACTTCGAGGCCGACCGCTCCGGCCAGCGCTTCTGGGATCCCGAGGCCCCCTCCTGCACCGGGTTCATCGCCCGCGTGGCCCGTGAGCGGTTCGGGTTCGAGGCGCCCGACCTCGCCGAGCTCGTCCGCTGGGCCGACGTCATCGACGCCGCCGCCTTCCCGTCGGCCGAGGTGGCGGTCCAGCTCCGCGAGCCGGCGCTGCGGATCATGACCTTCCTCGAGGCCACCCGGGACCCGGACGCGCCCGGGCGGCTCATCGAGGCGCTGGCCTCGCTCCCGCTCGGGGAGGTGGCCGCGCTCCCCTGGGTGACCGGGCCGCTCGCCCCGGTGCTCGAGCGCCACGTCCGCTCCATCGACGCCATCCGCGCCGCCGCCCGCCTGGAGGGGGACGTCGCCGTCGTCGACCTCGCCGCGGCCGGCCTCGAGGCCGGCAACAAGTTCGTCCTCTACTGGCTCTTCCCCCGGGCCCGCTACACGGTGACGGTGTCCCACGACCCGAAGCGCTCCAAGGTCTCGGTGGGCTCGAACCCGTGGGCGCGGCCGCCGCGGGCCCACGACATCTCCCGCATCTGCGAGCGCTACGGCGGCGGCGGCCACCCGGTGGTGGGGGCGGTGTCCCTCGACCCGGACCGGCTCGAGGACGCCCGGCGCATCGCCCGCGAGATCGTGGCCACGCTCCAGTCCCCGCCCGAGGCGGCGGCGTGATCCCGGGCCAGCCCATCCTCGTCGTGGACGACGACGACGACTTCCGCGAGGCGCTCGTGGAGGTGCTCTCCGAGGCCGGCTACCCGGTGGAGCAGGCCGCGGACGGCGAGGCCGCGCTCCGCCGCATGGCGGCCGAGGCCCCGGGGGTCGTGCTGCTGGACCTCAAGATGCCGGTCCTCGACGGCTGGGGCGTCGTCGAGCGGATGCGGAAGGACCCGCGCACCGCCCACATCCCCATCCTCATCCTCTCCGCCTACGGCTTCGAGTGGGAGTCGGAGCTGCTCGGCGCCCAGGGCTACGTCCCGAAGAGCGTGGGCATGGAGGAGATCCTGGACCGGATCCGGCGCATCGCCGGGCCGCCCCCCACGCACCACTGATCCCGTCGACGCAGCGAGGTTCCCGTGTACTCCACCGTGCTCTTCCTCCACTCGCTCAACCGCTGGGGCGTGCTCCTCGCCGCCGCCTGGGCCACCTACGCCGCGGTGTCCGGCGCGGGCAAGCACCGGACCTGGACGCGCAAGGCGCGGGTGCCGGGGGTGGTGCTGGCGGCGCTCGCCGACCTGCAGCTCCTGCTCGGCCTCGCGCTCTGGCTCGGCCTCTCGCCGTACGCCGTCACCGCGCGGCCGCACGCCCACTACTGGACGTACCTGCACCCGCTGCTCGGGGTCGCCGTGGTGGCGCTCGTCCACGTGGGCAGCGTGCGGGTGAAGCGCGGGCTCGACGACGCCTCGCGCTGGGGCGCCGCCGCGCGCTTCTACGGCGCGGCGCTGGTCCTGTCGCTGCTCGCCACGCCCTGGCCGCTGCTCGGCATGGGGCGCGGCCTGCTGCCGTTCTGATCGACGCGGCTACGCGCCGCCCTTCCCGCCCCGGGTGGGCCAGTGGATGCGGGAGCGCACGGTCTCCGGCGCGTCGGACGCGAGCGTGGCCGGCCGCACCGTTCCCTCCCCGAAGCGCCCGTCGAGCGCGTCGAGGGCAGCGTTCAGGGCGTCGCGCTTC
>DAOMFN010000180.1:0-5126 GCA_035429785.1 Anaeromyxobacteraceae bacterium | reverse complement strand
GCCGTGGCAGCTGTCGCACCTCATGTCCTCGACCACCACGCGGCGCATCTCGGCCTCGGAGTCGTCGACGGTGAAGGTCACCACCGGGTCCAGGGCCGCCTCGTTGACGGTCCGCGTCGCGCCCTCCCGGCCCGCGCGCCGATCGCAATGCCCGGGTGCTGGGGCTCGAGGGCGTGGAGCGGCTCCGGGCGGCTCACGTCGTCGTCCTCGGACTCGGCGGCGTGGGGTCCTTCACCGCCGAGGCCCTCGCCCGGGCGGGCGTGGGGCGGCTCACCCTCGTCGATGGGGAGCGGGTGGACGAGACCAACGCCAACCGGCAGCTTCACGCCCTCGACGGCGAGTTCGGCCGGTGGAAGGCCGAGGTGGTCGCCGACCGTCTGCGGCGGGCCGCCCCGGACGCCGTCATCGAGCCGGCCTGCGTCCCCTACGGCCCGGAGACGGCGGAACGGCTCGTCCCGGCCGGGGTGTCGTACGTGGTGGACGCGATGGACACGGTGGTGGCGAAGCTCCACGTCATCGCCCGCTGTCTCGACCTGGGAATCCCGGTGGTCACCTCGCTCGGGGCGGCCCGGCGGCTCGATCCCACGGCCGTCCAGGTCACCGACCTCTCCGAGACCCACACCGACCAGCTCGCCAAGGACGTCCGGAAGTACCTCCGCCGCCGCCACGCCATCTCGGCCACCGCCCCGCTCGGGGTGAAGGCGGTCTGGTCGGTGGAGGAGCCGCGGGAGACCCTGTCCCTCCCGGGGGACGAGGGCGGCATCCCCGGCACCCGGCCGCGCCCCGCCGGGGAGCGGCGTCGCGACCCGAAGTGCTACGGGAGCCTGGCCTTCGTCACCGGCACCTTCGGGCTCGTGGCGGCGGGCGTCGTGGTCCAGGACCTCGCCAGGGTGGCTCCGCGCACCCCGCGGGTGCTCTCCGACGCCGAGCAGGCGAGGCGTCGAAAGCGCGCTATATCCAGGGGAACGAGGAGAGACGGATGACGACGAAGACCTTCGACGCGGTGGTGATCGGGGCCGGCCCGGGCGGTTACGTGGCGGCCATCCGGCTCGCCCAGCTCGGCAAGAAGACGGCGCTCGTGGAGAAGGAGTCGCTCGGGGGCGTGTGCCTGAACTGGGGCTGCATTCCCTCCAAGGCGCTCATCGCCGCGGGCAACCTGGTGGACGAGATCAAGGCGGCCGCCGACCGGGGCATCCTCGTCGAGGCGCCGCGCATCGACGTGGCGAAGCTCCGCGCCTTCAAGGAGGGCGTGGTGAAGAAGCTGGTCTCGGGCATCGGCGCGCTCGAGAAGGGCAACGGCGTCGAGGTCCTGAAGGGCAGGGCCACCTTCGTCGGCCCCTCCGCCATCGAGGTCGAGGGCGCGGGCGGGGAGAAGACCCGGGTCGAGGCCGGGGCCTTCGTGCTCGCCACCGGTGCGCGCCCCATCGCCATCCCCGGGTTCGCCTACGGCAAGGACGTCTGGAGCGCCCGCGAGGCGCTCGACCTGCCGGAGGTTCCCGGCCGCCTCGTGGTCATCGGCGGCGGGATCATCGGGCTCGAGCTCGGGACGGTCTACGCCAAGCTGGGGTCGAAGGTGACGGTGGTCGAGGCGCTGCCGTCGATCCTGACCGGCGTCGACCCGGAGGCGGTCCGCATCGTCCAGAAGCGGCTCCGGCACATCGGCGTGGACGTCCACGTGAACGCGAAGGCGAAGGGGCTCGAGGCCGCCGGCGGCGCGCTCACGGTGAAGATCGAGGTGGACGGGAAGGAGCAGTCCATCCCCGCCGACAAGGTCCTCGTGGCTGTGGGGTTCCGGCCCAACACCGAGGGGATCGGGCTCGAGGCGGCCGGCGTGAAGCTCGACGCGAAGGGCTACGTCGTGGTCGACGAGCAGCTGCGCAGCTCGAACCCCGCGGTCTTCGCCATCGGCGACCTCGTCGGCCCCCCGTTCCTCGCCCACAAGGCGTCCAAGGAGGGGGAGATCGCCGCCGAGGTGATCGCCGGCCACCGCTCGGCGCGCGACTGGGTGGCCATGCCCGGCGCCATCTTCACCGACCCCGAGGTGGCCACGGTCGGGCTCTCCGAGGAACAGGCACGGGCGAAGGGGCTCGACCCCCTGGTCGGCAAGTTCGCCTTCGCGGCCCTGGGCCGCGCCATCGCCATCGACCACACCGAGGGGTTCGTGAAGGTGGTCGCCGACCGGGAGTCGAAGGTGCTCCTCGGCGTCACCATGGTGGGGCCGGAGGCGTCCGACCTCATCGCCGAGGCCACCCTCGCGCTGGAGATGGGGGCCTACGTCGAGGACGTGGCGCTCACCGTGCACGCCCACCCCACGCTCGCCGAGGCCTTCATGGAGGCGTGCAAGGCGGCCCTGGGCGAGGCGATCCACGCGCTGAACCGGCCGGAGCGCCCGCGCAAGGAGAAGGCCGGCGCGGCGGCGCCGGGGTAGGGCGCGCGTGCGGTCCATCCGGGTCCTGTCGCTCGGCCGGGTCGAGTACGCCGACGGGCTCGAGCTCATGCGGCTCGCCGCGGAGCGCGTGCGGGCGCGCGACCCCGACCAGGACTGGCTGTTCCTCCTCGAGCACCCGCCGGTCCTCACGCTGGGGCGGGGCGCCGACGGGTCCAACGTGGTGGCCTCGCCGGAGTGGCTCCGGTCGCGCGGCTTCGAGGTGCACGAGACCGACCGGGGCGGGGACGTCACCTACCACGGGCCCGGCCAGGTGGTGGCCTACCCGGTGGTGGACCTCTCCGGCCGGCCGGACGTCCGGAAGTTCGTGGCGGGCCTGGAGGAGGCGATGATCCGGACCTGCGCCGACTGGGGCGTCGTCGCAGGGCGCCACCCCGAGCACCGCGGCGCCTGGGTCGGGCCGCGCAAGATCGGTGCGGTGGGGGTGCACCTCTCCCGCTGGATCTCGACCCACGGCATCGCCTTCAACGCAGAGGCCGACCTCTCCCACTTCGGGGCCATCGTCCCCTGCGGCATCTCCGATCCCGGCCTCGGCGTGACCACCCTCGCCGCGGAGCTGGCGCGGGAAGGCCGCGCCGCGCCCGCCCTGCCGGGGGTCGTGGAGCGGCTCGCCGCGCACCTCTGCGAGACGCTGGAGCGCGAGCGGGTGGACGCCGCCTTCGACCTCCACACCATCTCGGTCACCGCGGTCCGTCCGGACGGGAAGGTCCTCCTCCTCCGCCGCACCGGCGACCGGGGGGGCTTCTGGCAGCAGGTCACCGGTCGCATCGAGCCGGGCGAGTCGCCGGCCGTGGCCGCGCGCCGGGAGCTCCGCGAGGAGACCGGAGCCGACGCGCCGGTCGAGCCCCTCGGCTACGTCCACGGCTTCGCGCTCGGGCCGGTGCTCGCCACGCGGGAGGGCGGCGGGCTCCGCACCGGGCAGGAGACCGCCTTCCGGGCGGAGTTGCCCGGGGACTTCACGCCGCGGCTGTCCGCCGAGCACGAGGAGTGGGGGTGGTTCGACCCCGGGGAGGCCCTCGAGCGCGTCCCCTGGGCCGGCCTCCGGCGCGCCGTGCGCCTGGCCGCGCCCCGGTGAACGAACGCTCCGCGCTTGCCCCGGAAGGCGCTTCGTGATTCCTTTTCCGGTCCCCCTCACCGGACCAGGAACCGAAGATGATCACAGTCGAGAAGATCGGCGGCACGTCGATGACGAAGTTCGACGACGTGCTCGCGAACATCATGCTGCGCGACCCGAACCGGGTGTACGGGCGGGTCTACGTGGTGTCGGCCTACGCCGGCGTGACGAACGAGCTGCTCGAGCACAAGAAGACCGGGCAGCCGGGCATCTACGCCAAGTTCGCCTCCGGCGACGACTACCACGGGGCGCTCCAGGGGCTGCTCCAGAAGCTGAAGGAGATCAACGCCGGCTTCGCCTCCCTGGGGCTCGACGTCGCGGCCGCCGACGGGTTCCTGGAGCGGCGGATGACCGAGCTCCGCGCCTACCTCGACTCCATGCGGCACGTCCTCGCGAGCGGCTACCTGCGCCGGGACAACGTGCTCCTCGCCGCCCGCGAGATGCTCGCCGCCATCGGCGAGGCCCACAGCGCCTACAACAGCGTCGCCATCCTCAAGGCGCGGGGGGTGAAGGCCCAGCTCCTCGACCTCTCCGGGTTCGACGACGACGACCCCCTGTCGATCGACGAGCGCATCCACGAGTCCTTCCAGGGCGTGGACGTGGCCGGCCAGGTGGTGGTGGTCACCGGCTACACGAAGGGCATCGAGGGCATCATGCGGGAGTTCGACCGCGGCTACTCGGAGGTCACCTTCAGCAAGGTGGCGGTCGAGCTGCGCCCCGCCGAGGCCATCATCCACAAGGAGTTCCACCTCTCCTCGGCCGATCCGGAGATCGTGGGGGTGAAGAACACGGTGCTCGTGGGGATGACGAACTACGACGTGGCCGACCAGCTCGCCGACGTGGGCATGGAGGCCATCCACCCCAAGGCCGCGAAGCCCATGGAGCTCGCGGGCATCCCCATCCGGCTCAAGAACACCTTCGAGCCCGACCACCCGGGCACGCTCATCACGAAGGAGTACGTGGGGACCAAGGCGCGCATCGAGGTCATCGCCGGCTCGCCCAAGGTGACCGCCATCGAGATCCACGACCCGTCCATGGTGGGCACGGTGGGGTTCGACGCCAAGGTCATGGAGGTCTTCGCCCGGCACGGGGTCTCCTACATCCTGAAGGCCACCAACGCGAACTCCATCACCCACGTGGTCTGGGACAAGGCGGTCACGCCCGCCTTCGTGGAGGAGCTCGAGAACGCCTACGAGACGGTGACGGTGGTGCCCTCGGCCATCGTCTGCGCCATCGGGACGAACATCGCCTTCCCGGGCGTGCTGGCCCGGGCCACCCAGGCGCTCGCCTCCCAGCGCATCAACGTGAACGCCGTCTCCCAGTCGCTCCGGCAGACGAACATCCAGTTCGTCATCGGCCGCGACGACTACAAGCGGGCGGTGGCGGCGCTGAACGACGCGCTCTGCCTGAACCCGCCGACCTCGGCGTAGGAACCACCGGGCGCCGGGGCGGGGCGCCTACAGGTCGAGCCCGCCCTCGTCCACGAGGCGCGCCACGGCGGAGACGTCGCGGTGCAGTTCCCGGTCCTCGTCGAGGTGGGGGACCACCTCCCGCAAGCGCCGGTGC
>DAOMFN010000179.1:0-5143 GCA_035429785.1 Anaeromyxobacteraceae bacterium | reverse complement strand
CTGCACCCCCTCCGTCCTCACCTGCCCCTAGCCGTTTCCCTCCAGTAAACGCGCACTTCGCGTCGACGCAGCGCGTCGCCGCCGAGGACGCATCGCCGTGACATGGACGTGACACGCCCGGGCTAGGGTGCGGCCCTTTCCACCCCTGCCCCGTGCACGGAGTGTCCATGTCGATCGCCGCCCAGTCACTCGAGTCCCCGTTCCCCGACACCGCGAAGGCCCCGGCGCCGAAGCTCGACCGCGCCACGATCCAGGCCATCGTCGCGAGCGGGAAGCGGCTCCTGGTCCAGGGCGGCATGGGCATCCACGCCTCCGACGGGCTCGCCGGCAAGGTCGCGGCGATCCGCTCCCGCCGCTTCGTCGGCGTCGGCACGGTGTCGGCCGTCATCAAGACCCCGGAGCACCTGCGCGCCGAGATCCAGCGCGCCAAGGCGGTGGCGCCGGGCGGCTTCGTCGGCATCAACCTGATGGCCGCCATCAACAAGTCCGACTTCGAGGTCCTGGCCCGCACGGCCCTCGACGAGGGCGTCTCCTTCATCGTCCAGGGGGCCGGCATCTCCCGCGACATCGTGAAGTGGTGCCGCGAGGCCGGGACGCCGTTCGTCGGCATCGTCTCCTCCGGCCGGCTCGCCGCCATGTACGAGAAGTGGGGCGCCGAGTGGCTCGTGGCGGAGGGCGCCGAGGCCGGCGGCCACATCGGCGACATCGACCACCCGCTGCCCTCGCTCGTCGAGGAGGTCCGGGCCGCCTGCTCGCTGCCCGTCGTCGCCGCCGGCGGCGTGGACGCGTCCGACGTGGGGCGCTACTTCGCCCAGGGCGCTGCCGGCGTCCAGCTCGCCACCCGCTTCATCGCCTCGAGCGACGGCGACGCCCACCCCACCTTCAAGCAGGTGCACCTCGGCAAGAAGGACGAGGACGTGGCCATCATCACGAGCTGCGTGAAGGGCATGAAGGCCCGCGCCGTTCGCAACGCCTTCACCGACGGTCTCGCCGCCGGCAAGTCCTACCCGCCCCGCTCCAAGGCCTGGTACTTCGGCCCCCAGGGCTACATGGGGCGCAAGAAGGCCTGCATCGAGTGCCTGGCCGAGAACCTCTGCAAGTGCCGGTCGAGCGACTTCCAGGAGAGCTTCTGCATCACCGACGCGCTCCTCCGCGCGGTGGCGCTCGGCGACGAGACCCTGGGCCTGTACTACACGGGCCAGAGCCTCGTCCGGCTGCCCGAGACCCGGGTGGGAGAGCTCCGCCCGGTCCAGGCCATCGTCGACGACATGGACGCGGCGCTCGACGCCTGGCAGGGCGAGGCGGCGGTCGCGGCGGCCGGTCACTAGGCGGTCAGGCCACCAGGCCGTCAGGGCACGCCGGCACGCCGCTTCGCGTCGGCCACGAGCGGGTCGTCGCTGCCCCGCTTGAGCGCCAGGAAGGCCTTGAAGCTGTCCGCCGCCGCCGGGCTCTTCAGCCCTTCCTGGGCGCGCGCCAGGGCGTACTGCGCCTGCCCGTACAGCCGGTAGGTCGGCACGATCTGCAGGAAGACGTCGGTGGCCTCGCCCCGGCGCTGGATCGCCGCCTCGAGCTCCTGCTGGGCCTGGGCGTAGGCCCCGGCCTCCAGGTAGACGCGGCCGAGCGCGTAGCGGGCCAGCCACGCGTCGAGGAGCTGGAGCGCCGCCTTCGCCCGGGCCACCGCCTCGACGTGGTTCCTCTTCTTGCTGGCCATCGCGGCGTCCAGGAGGAGGCCGTACATCCGCGCGTCGGTCCCCAGCCGGGCCTGCAGGTCCTCGGAGATGGCGCGGGCCTTCCGCTCCTCGCCGGCCCCCGCGTAGACCATCCCGAGCTGGAACCGGACGTCGTCCGCGGCGGTGGCCTTGCGCCCCCGGTCGGCGACGGCGACCGCCCTCGCCGCCTGGCCGGCGGAGAGCAGGACGGCCCCGAGCATGGCCGCCTTCCGCCCCAGCGCCTCGTCGCGGCCGGCGCGGGCGTCGTCCTCGATGGCCTTCTCGAGGAGCACCCGGGCCTCGCCGAGGCGCCCCTCCAGCATGGCGAGGTCGGCGAGCCCCTCGGCCGCCGTCGAGGCCGCGTCGCCTCCCAGCGCCGCGAGCCGCCCCCAGGTCGCGATCGCCTCGTCCCGCCTGCCCGCCGCCGACTGGGCGAGGGCCAGCCCCACGTATCCCCCGGCGAAGCCCGGCGAGAGCTCCAGGACCTTCTGCTGCTCCCGGATCGCCGCCTCGAAGTCGCCGGCGTACATCTCGAAGAGGCCGAGGTTGTTGCGCTGGGCGACCTTCTTCGGCGAGATCTCCACCGCGCGCTTGCCCGACTCGATGGCCTTCCGGAAGTCGCGCTTCAGCTGCCAGGCCACCGCGAGGTTGGCGTGGCCGGCGTTGTCGCCCGGGTACTTTTGCAGGAGCGGGACGAGGTCCTCGATGGCCTTGTCCACGTCGTCCTGGTGCAGGTAGTAGACGCTGCGGCTGCGGTACTTCTCCCGCTCGCTCATCCGGTCGACGTTGGCCATCGCCTTCTCGAAGTACCGCTCGGCCTCGGCGTTCCGGCCGCGGTTCTGCTCCACCACCGCGAGCCCCGACCAGGCCCTCCCCATGCGCGGGTCGAGCCGCACCGCCTCCTGGAACTGGCGCACCGCCTCGTCGGTCCTGCCCTCCTCGGTGGCCCGCATGCCGAGCGCGTAGGCGTGCGCGGCGTCGAGCGACCCGGCGCTGAAGGTCTCGGCCTGCTGGAGCTGGGCCGCCTCGGGCGTCGCGTCGCCGAGCGCGGCGCGCACGCGGGCGGCGAGCTTTCCGGCCGCGGGCAGGGCGCCGTCCTTCCCCTGGACCTCCTCGGAGGCCGTCACGAGCTCCCGGCCGGTGGAGGCGTCCACGGCGTGGAGCGAGACCCGGTACCCGGAGGCGGTCTTCTCGACCGACCCGCCGGTCACGACCCCGATCCCCTCCCGCTGGGCCACGAGCCGGGCCCGCTTCTCGTCGAGCCCCGATCCCTCCAGCTTCAGCTCGTCGGCGATCTTGCGGGCCGTGTCGCGCCGGTAGGCGTTGACGAAGCTCGCCCCTTCCAGGGCGAGGCCGAGGGCGGGCTCGAGCGTGCCGTCGAACACCCCCTCCCCGGTCCGGTTCTGGAGGTCGGCGACGAGCACCGTGAGGGTGGCCGGCGGCGGCTTGCTCGTGCCCCAGATCCGCCAGGCCCCGACGCCCGCCGCGGCGACCGCCAGGACGCCGACCAGGATCCAGGTGGGCCGGGGGAGGCTCCGCGCGAAGGTGCTCCAGACGTCGTCGTCGTGGTCGTAGGCCTGCCAGGCCAGGAAGACGTTGACCGGGAAGCCCAGGACGGCGACGGCCAGGCCGGCGAGGATGAGCCCCCTCGGCCAGTCGAAGGCCTGCCGCACCATGTCGACGCCCTGGAGGACCGCGAAGGCCCCCAGGACGTAGGCGGACGAGGTGCGGAAGATGTGACGCCGCCGGATCTCGTGGAAGAGAGATCGCTTCGCGGCCGGCTTCGGCACCTCGGGCACGTCCATCGGTGCGGGTCCCCCTCCCTCCCGTGACGTCCCCGTCTACCTAACGCGGAGGGCACCGGGCGCCACCTCCCGGCGCCCGGGCCCTGCGCTCCGCACGCTCCGTCACTGCAGCTTGAGGTACGTGGCCACCTGCGGGATTCCGTTGTCCGGCGTGAGCACCACGTCCCAGCAACCCTTCGACGCCCTGGACGTGTCCCAGGTGAGCCGGTACTGGTTCGCCGACGTGTCGTAGGCGAAGGTGCTCCCGGCCGCGGCGCCGGCCACCGGGTCGAAGAGCAGGATCCTCCTGGCGGTGGACGACGGCTTCCCGTTGCAGAGCGCGTCCTGCACGGCCTCCAGCTTCTTCACGGCGGTGGTCCGGCTGACGTAGACGCCGGTCGGCTTCTTGAACCGCCACTTCACGGCCACCTTCGTGCCGAAGGTGAACGAGCCGGAACTGGTGGGGGACGAGACCGTTCCCGCCGAGCGGAGCGGCGTGTCGTAGGCGCTGCAGGAGTAGTCCTCGAGCACCTTGAGCGACAGCGGCGCAGACGTGCTGGACGCGAGCGAGCCGTTGCCGGCGTACACCGCGGTGATGGAGTGCGTTCCCTCGGACAGGGACGTCTTCGTGAGGGAGGCGGTGGCCGTCGATGGAGCCGTGGTCGAGGGCGTGAGCGTCGTCGTCCCGAGCAGCTTCGCGCCGTCGTAGAAGGACACCGATCCGGTCGGGACGACCCCGTTCGCCTTCACCGTGGCGGTGAAGGTGACCGGCTTGTCGTCGAGGACGGGATTGGGCGAGGCCGCCAGGGTGGTGGTCGTGGACGTGGAGATCACGTCCTGGAGAACGCTGATCGACGACGCCGCGGCGGCGAAGTTGGTCGAGCCCTCGTACCAGGCGCTCACCGCGTGCCGGCCCACGGACAGGGCGGAGGTGGTCAGGCTGGCGGTGGGCTTGGCGGTCGCGGCGTCGACCGCCAGCGGAACCGTCCCGAGGGAGGTGGTGCCGTCGTAGAAGGTCACCGCGCCGAAGGGGATCCCGGCCGCAGACGTGACCGTCGCCGTGAAGGTCACGCTCGAGCCGGCGTTGGCAGGGTTCGGGGTGGACGAGAGGTCCACCGTCGGCGTCGCCTGCCCGACGGAGACGGTGCGCTGCTGCAGCGCCACCGGCGCGTAGTTCGCGTCGCCCGCGTAGGACGCGGCGACGACGAGCGCCCCGGCATCCGGCTGGAACGGCTGGGATGCGGCGACGCCCGCGACGGTGCCCAGCGACGGGACGGACGAACCCTGCGCCAGGAACGACACGTCGCCGGTGGGCGCCGGAGCGCCCGACGGGACGGGCCCCAGCGTAGCCAGGATGGAGAGCGATCCGCCGTAGGTGAATGGATGCTGCGGGTCGACGAGCGGGTCGGTGGAGAGCAGGAGCGTGGTCCGCACCATCACGCGCAGCGGGACCGCGGACGACGTCGACCCGTCCCAGCCAGCGTCGCCGCCGTAGGTGGCGGAGAGGGCGTGCAGCCCCACCGGCAGTGCCGGGAGCGCACCGGACGGGAGCGTGAGCGTCGCCGTCCCGGTCGAATCGAGGGCGGCCGTGCCGAGCACGCCGGTCCCGTCCTGGAAGGTCACCGTGCCCACCTGCCCGGAAGCCGGGGC
>DAOMFN010000178.1:2829-5154 GCA_035429785.1 Anaeromyxobacteraceae bacterium | reverse complement strand
GGTGGCGACCTCGAGGAGCACCGCCGACACGGCCACCAGGTTGGCGACGCCGAGCGGTCCCACCAGGACCTCGACGAGCACCGGCCCGGCGATCGCCCCGGCGCTCCCGCCGGCGGCGACGAAGCCGAAGAGCCGCTTGCCCTGGTCGGCGGTGAACACGTCCACCGCGAGCGACCAGAACACCGAGACCACGAAGAGGCCGTAGACGCTCACCCAGACGAAGAAGGCCCGGGCGAGCCCGGCCGGGGCGAACCCGGACCGGAAGAGGAGCCAGAAGGCGACCAGGGTGACGAGGAAGAACCGGTAGACGAGCGGGACGGCGCGGGCCCGCGGAAGCCGGGCCACGAGGCGCGAATAGAGCGGCAGCGCCACGAGCATGAGGCCGAAGGTGGCGGTGAAGTTCCAGGGCAGGTTCTCGACCCCGCCGCGGATCCCCATCTCCTCCCGGAGCGAGCGGAGCACGTAGTAGCCGGCGAGGAGCGAGAAGAAGGACGCGAACGCCCAGGCCGCCGCGGCGCCCTCGCCGGGCCGCGCGTCGACGAGGCGGGAGAGCCGGCGGGGAGGGCCGGAGCGAGGGGGGCCGGGCACGGCCGGGACTCTAGCAGCGCCCCGAGCGGCGCGCCCGCGCGGGCGGCGCTACAGCTGGACGACCTTGGCCTGCTGCGCCTGGGCGCGGAACCGCTCCGCCCAGCCCTCGCCCGAGATGCGCTGGGCGGCCTCCACGGCGAGGTGGCGCGGCGTGACCCCGAGCGCGCCGTTGCGGCCGAGCCCCTGCACGCAGGAGGGGCAGTTCGTGAGGACGACCGTCCCGCGCTCCCGCCCCTCCATGGCCTCCCGCACCGAGGCGGCCTTCCGGTGGAGCATGGAGTCGGTGATGTCGGGGCGGGAGAGGGCGAGCGTGCCGGCCTCGGAGCAGCAGTTGGGCACCTCGGCGGCCTGGATGCCGACGCGCTTCGCGGTGGCGACCCCCTGGCCCCGCAGCGAGTCGTGGCACGGGGCGTGGTAGAGCGCCTCCCCCCCGCCCGGCACGGCGAGCCCCATGTCGAGGGCGTGGGCGGTGACGTCCTTCACCGGGGCGCCGAAGATCTTCTCGATCTCCATGCCCTCGAGCCCGTCCATGCAGGTGCCGCAGCTCACCACCACCGCGTCGAACTCGAGGTGGGAGAACATGTCCCGGATCTGGCTGAAGAGGATGGTGTCGCGGAGCACGGTGCGCCCGTGCTGCTCGGTGAGGGCGTTCGCGTGGGCCGGGAAGCCGCAGCACAGGAACGGCGGCGGCAGCACCACCCGCACCCCCGACTGGAGGAGCACGTGGATGGAGGCCTGGGAGATGCGGGAGAAGAGACGCTCCGAGCCGCACCCGGGGAAGTAGAAGACGGTCCCGCGGGGCTCGCCCTCGGGCTCGAAGACGAGCGCCTGGTCGGCCCGGCACTCCGGGACCACGTCGCGCAGCGTGCCCTCGTCGGCCGGCGTGACCGGCGAGCGGAGCGTGGCGAGCAGGCGCGAGTTGCCGTCGAGCTTCTGGAGCGGGGCCGACACCGCGTGTCCGGCCCGCTGGAGGGCGCCGCCGATGCGGACGAGGCCGGTGCGGAACAGGGCGTTCCCCACCCGGGAGCGGGTGTCGAGGTAGCGCAGCGTGAGCCGGGTGGCCGCCGGCATCCGCTTGAAGCCGTTGGCGGCCAGGATCTCGCGCTCGATCACCGTGACCTCGCCGGTGTCGATGTCCACCGGGCAGGGCTTCAGGCACTTGTGGCAGATGGTGCAGTGGTCCGCGACCTCCTCGAGGTAGCGCAGCATCTCGAAGGAGCCGGACCGCTCCCGCTGGGCGTCGTAGAGGAGCGCCTCGATGAGCGCCCCGATGGCCAGGTTCTTGTTGCGGGGGTGGAAGAACATCCCGCGCGCCGGGTAGAAGACGCAGCAGTCCGGCTTGCACTTGCCGCAGCGGACGCAGGTGGCGATGCGCCGGGCCAGCTCCTCGAGCTGGCCGTGCTGGAGGATGCGGGCCTCGAGCTTCAGCAGGTTGAAGGACGGCGTGTAGATCTGGTCGAGGAGCGAGAGGTCGGAGAGCTTCCCCGGGTTCATGAGGCCGCCCGGGTCGACCTGCTTGCGGTAGGCCTCGAGCTCCTTGCGCCGCTCCGGGTCCCAGTACTTCAGCTTGGTGACGCCGATGCCGTGCTCGCCGGAGACCACGCCGCCGAGCTCGTGGACCCGCTCGAAGACCTTCTCCACGACCGCGTCGGCCCGCCGCAGCATCTGCCGGTCGTTGGAGAGCACCGGGATGTTCACGTGCACGTTGCCGTCGCCGGCGTGCATGTGGGTGGCGAG
>DAOMFN010000178.1:0-2729 GCA_035429785.1 Anaeromyxobacteraceae bacterium | reverse complement strand
GCCCGCGGCGCCTTCACCTGGTAGCCGATGGCCTTCACGTACTGGTCGTCGAAGTGCTCCAGGGCCGAGAGGGCCTCCTCGCCCCGGTTCGGCATCGTGCGGGCGATCTCCAGGATGACCTCGCTCGCCTCGTCGAAGTCGGGGCCGAAGAACTCGAGGCACACGGTCCGCTGGTGCGGGTAGGCCGGGTAGAGGATGAACTCCGCCGAGGTGATGACCCCGTCGGTGCCCTCCTTCTGCACGCCGGGGAGCCCGCCCAGCGCCTTGTTCGTGATGTCCTTCCAGAGCCCCTTCTTGCGGATCTCGCTGCCGAGGAGCTCGACCGAGCGCACCAGCGCCCCGGCGCGGTCGCGGACCTCGAAGCGGACCACGTCGTCGAAGAGGATCTTGCGGTGGGGGTGGTTCACCCGCCGCACCGTCCAGTCGTGGCCGCCGGGCATGGCGATGCGGAACGACACGATGTTGTCGATGCAGGTGCCCCACAGCACGCAGTCCTTGCCGCCCGCGTTCTCGGCGATGTTCCCGCCGATGGTGCAGGCCCAGGCGCTCGTGGGGTCGGTGGCGAAGACCAGCCCGTGGTGGGTGGCGTGCTCCATGGCCGCCTCGGTGATGACGCCGGCCTCGAGGTCGAGCACGTGCCCCTCCACCGTGCGCCCGTCGTCGAGGACGAAGGGGCGGGTGGAGATCCCGCGGATGCGGTTCAGCTTCTCGGTGTTCACCATCACGCAGTCGGGCGTGAGGGGGATGGCGCCGCCGGTGAGGCCGGTGCCGGCGCCGCGGGGGATGGCGTGGAGCCCGAGGTCGCGGATGGCGGAGAGGAGCGGGGCGACCTGCGACTCCTCGGTGGGCGTCACCACGGCGAGCGGGAGGTGGAGGCGCCAGTCGGTGGCGTCGGTGGCGTGGGCGACGAGCGTGAAGGGGTCGAGCAGCACGTTCTCCCGCCCGACGATGGCCCCCAGGGCGCGGCGGATGCGCGCGTGCAGGTCGGGCATGCGCCGGATCTCGTCCCGGACGAGGTCGAGCATGCGCCGCGCGTCGGCGAGCACCTCGAGGACCTCCGCGTCCGCCCCGGCGCCGTCCTGGATGACGCGCAGGTTGGCCTCGGCGTCCTCGAAGAAGCGCTTGCGCCGGCGGGACGACGTCGCGAGCTCCTGGCGGAGGTACGGGTTGCGGCGGTGGACGAGCACCTCGCCGAACACCCGCATGAGCAGCCGCGCCGAGCGCCCCGTGACCCGGCGCTCCCGCAGCTCCTCGAGCTTCTTCCAGGTCCCCTTGCCGAGGAGGGAGGACACCGCCTGCCGGTCGTCGGCGGACGTGTAGTTGTAGGGGATCTCGCGGTGGCTGGGGTTCGTCATGGTCCTCCCCGCCCGGGGGCGGACCCACCTATCTAGCAGGTTCCGTGCCCCGCGACGGCGGCATGATCGTCAGCAAAAACGAGCACATGGGCACACGATCCCCCTAAGGGGTCGCAGAAAAATCTGCGCCCCCGGTCGGGACCTCGCGCCGACGCCGAAGCGGGCCGGGTCAGCCCTTCTTCAGGGTCTCGTTGAACGTGGCGACGGCGGCCTTCTCCGCCTCGCGCATGGCGTGCGGCACCCGGCCGACGGCCTCGCGGGCGTCGTCGCCCATCTCGAGGAGCTTCTGGCGGGTCTGCTTCCCCGACTGCGGGGCGTAGAGGAGCGCCACGACTCCGCCGACCGCCGCGCCCGCGAGGAACGCGAGGAGGACCGTGCCTGCACCGACTCCACCGTTGTTCTGGCTCATACCGCGCTCTCCTTTCCCTCTGGTGTGGAAGCGTCCGGGGCCGGGCCAGCCGGCCCCTCCGAAGGGTCCTCGCGGTGGGCGTCCTTCCAGGCCTTCACCGCGGCGGCCACCGCCGGCACCACCGCGGCCGAGACCGTCCCGGCCATGCGCATCGTGCCCTGCATCTGGTTCGCGATCTGCGCGGCGCTCGTGAGCCCGCTCACGATCTCGTCGATCTTGCCGTCCTTCTCGAGCGTCGCCCCCAGCCGGTCGATCCGGTCGGCCACCCGGTGCATCTTCTCCAGGGCCGCCTCGACGTCGCGGGCGCTCTTGTCCACCACCTGCCGGACGGTGTGCAGGGTCCCGTAGAGCTGCGCGAGCAGCGGGAGGAGCGCGCCCACGAG
The DNA here is from genome assembly GCA_035429785.1 of Anaeromyxobacteraceae bacterium. GTDB lineage: Bacteria > Myxococcota > Myxococcia > Myxococcales > Anaeromyxobacteraceae > CAIOAK01. Next base: position 582 of record DAOMFN010000178.1, on the reverse strand, counting down.
CAGCGCGAAGAGGACGACGAGTGCGATCTGCCAGCCTTCCATGCCACCTCCGGTCCGGGACCGCGCCCGGCTGCCTCCACGGATCTTGCTCCCGGATCGGGCCCGGCGCGACTTCCCTTGTTGGGGCGGCGCCGGGACGCAACGGCCCGGAATCACTGGATATCGGTGGAGCGACCGGCCGGGGATCAGCGGGGGTGGTGGCGGCGGAAGCGCTTCAGCCGGATGGCGTCCTCCCGGGCGCGCTCGTCGAGGACCGACTCCACCCGCGCCGACTCCCGCTCCAGCGCGGGCGCGAGGAGCTGCTCGAGCGCGTTGATGCGCCGGGACGTGTCCCGGATCTCGGTGCCCAGCCGGCGCAGGTGGAGCTCGCGCGAGGCGATGGCGAGCAGGATCTCGAGCGCCTCCTCGTGGCGGCGCGCCGCGTCCAGGGCGGAGAGCGAGAGCCCGGCCGTGGAGACGCCGCGCTGGGTCGGCCCGCGCACGAGACGCGGCGCCTCCACCCGGGGCACGGCCACGCCCCAGACCCGCCGGTGGGTGACCGTGACCGGCACCTCGCGGGCGCCCGCCACCGCGAGCGACTCC
>DAOMFN010000177.1:2321-5180 GCA_035429785.1 Anaeromyxobacteraceae bacterium | reverse complement strand
CCCGGCCTCCCGCGCCCGCTCCGGGTGGAAGCGCCCCGGCCGCGGGTCCTCCGCGAGCACCCAGCCCACCGAGTGGATGCGGTGGCGGGTGGCCCAGGGGTGGAGCGTGGCCCCGTCCCGCCGGATGGCGTCCCCGGGCCGCACCTCGTGGATGCGGATCTCGAAGGCGAGCGGATCGGTGCCGCCGAGGAGGAGCTCGTCGAGGAAGGGGCGGGCCGGGGCCGGCCCGTAGACGTCGAGCGGCCGCTCGCGCCCGAGCATGGAGAGGGTCCGGACGAAGCCGATGGCGCCCACGTAGTGGTCGGCGTGGAAGTGGGTGAAGCAGATGGCGCTCACGTCGAACCCGGTGCCGAAGCGGATCATCTGGCGCTGGGTCCCCTCCCCGCAGTCGAAGAGGTAGTGCTCGCGCCCCTGGCGCACCGAGAGCCCGGACAGGTTGCGGGCGGCGGTGGGCATGGCACCCGAGGTGCCGAGGAAGGTGAGCCGGAGCACGGGCGCGGGCCTCTCAGGACGAGGCCGAGGTATACCGCGCGATGGCCCGCAGCCAAACCACCCGTGCGGAGGCGACGAAGGCGAGCGAGCCCGCCACCGCCACGGCGAGCGCCGCCGGCCGGAGGCGGCCGAGGAGCGCCTCCGCCGGCAGCGTCGTCATGAGCGCGAGCGGGATGACGACCGTGAAGAGGAAGCGCCAGAAGCCGGTGAAGACCGAGACCGGCCAGCGGGCGGCGTCGAAGATGGAGAGGAAGAGGAAGGAGAGGTTGTCCACCTTCACGACGAAGAAGGCCGCCGAGACCACCAGGATCCACAGCGAGTAGAGGACGGCCACCGCGCAGGCGGTGAGGAGCAGCGCGCCCGCGACGTCGGCCAGTCCCGGGGGGCGCCCCAGTCGGCGGAGCGCCCAGGCGAGGACCCCCGCCCCGGCGAGCACGTCGACGACGTGCCAGGGGGCGAACTTCGCCGTGGAGACGAGGAACTGGGCGTCGGCGGGCTTGAGGAGCACGAGGTCGAGCGTCCCCTTGCGGATGTGCTCGACCACGCTCGCCAGCGACGGGTTCACCGCCCCCTCCAGCACCCCCTTCATGCCGAGGAACCAGCCCATGACCACGAGCGCCTCGTCGAACGACCACCCGGCCACGGTGCGTCGCTCGCCGAAGACCACGAGGAGCGGGACCACCGCCCAGGCCATCCAGAAGAAGGACATCGTCCCCTGGACGAGGAAGTCGGCCCGGTACTGCATGGCGGTCTGCAGCGAGGCCCGGAACTGCACGGCGAGGAGGCGGAGGTAGCGCACGCCTAGCCCCCCGAGGCCGCGAAGCGGCGGGTGCCGAGCCGCCACATGCCGGAGGCGGCCAGGAGGAGGAGCGCCGCGAAGCCCCACTGGGCGCCGAGCTGGGCCAGCGCCTGCGACCGGGAGAGCCCGCCCGTCACCAGCTCCACCGGGAAGGAGAGCATGTAGCGGAAGGGCAGCAGGTACGAGACCTCGTTCACCCACCGTGGATAGAGCTCGAGGGGGACGAGGTAGCCGGAGAAGATCCCGAAGAGGCCGAGCCAGACGTCGAAGAGCGAGGTGGCCGACTCGAACCAGAAGGCCAGGCAGCCCACCGCGGCCATGGCGAGGTAGGTGATGAGCCAGGCCCCGAAGACCGAGACCGGGAAGAGGACGAGCAGGAGCGGGTCGTGGGTGACGCGGTCGGCGCCCAGGATCCAGAGCGCGAGCAGCGCCACCGGGAGCGAGACGGCGAGGCGCACCGGCATGGCCGCCACGTTCTCGGCGGCGTAGGCCACGAGCGGGTGGACGGGCCGCAGCAGCCGGAAGGCCAGCGTCCCCTGCCGGATCTCGAAGTTCAGCTCCCAGACCACCCAGGCCCCGGTCATGAGCCGGACCACCAGCGCCGCCAGGTAGTAGGCGGCGAAGCCGGCGCGGTCGAAGCGCCCCACCGGCCCGTCGCGCGCCACCGCGCTCCAGAGCGCGAGCATGACGAGCGGCATGTTCGTGGAGAGCAGCCAGACCAGGAACTCGGCCCGGTAGGCCACCGCCTCGGCGAGCCCCACCCGGAGCAGGGTGGGCGCGGCGCGGAGCGTGCGGCGCACCGGCTACCCCGCGGCCCCGGCGGAGAGCCAGCGCCGGAAGGGCTCGAAGTCGGTGTCCCGCCCGAGGAAGTCGCGGACCAGCGTGCGCGCCGGGCGCGATCCGCCCGGCTCGAGCACCGCGCGCCGGTAGCGCAGGGCCGGGCCGGGGGCCAGGATCCCCTCGGCCTGGAAGGCGGAGAAGAGGTCCTTCGCGATGACGAGCGACCACATGTACGTGTAGTAGAGCGCCGAGTAGCCGTCGAGGTGGCCGAAGGACTCGTGGAAGAAAGTGCCCGGGACGTGGCGGAAGGGCGTGTAGCGCTCCACGAGCTCGGCGACGAGCTCGGTCGTGTCGAGCCCCTCCGGGTCGCGCCGGTGCAGCTCCAGGCTCACCGCCGCGTAGAACATCTGCTGCCGGACGGTGAGCCCCTTGCCGAACTCCTCGGCGGCGTCGAGCCGGCGGACGAGGTCCTCCGGGATGGGCTCGCCGGTGTCCACGTGCCGCGCGAACCCCTGCAGCACGGCGGGGTCGCGCACCCACTCCTCGAGGAGCTGCGAGGGGGCCTCCACGAAGTCCCACTCGGTGGCCACGCCGGAGTGGGCCGCCCAGCGGGTGTGCCCGCCCAGCACGTGGTGGAGGAGGTGGCCGAACTCGTGGAGGAGCGTGCGCACCTCGCCCAGGTCGAGGAGCGCCGGGGCCGCCCCGGGGCGCGGGAAGTTGCAGACGAGCACCCCCTCCGGCAGGCGGCGGCCGGCCTGGCCGTTCACCCGGGTGAACTGGGCGAAGTG
>DAOMFN010000177.1:0-2221 GCA_035429785.1 Anaeromyxobacteraceae bacterium | reverse complement strand
CCTCCGGCAGGCGGCGGCCGGCCTGGCCGTTCACCCGGGTGAACTGGGCGAAGTGGCGGTACTTGCCCTCGCGGGGGTGCATGTCGAGCCAGATGCGCCCGAGCGCGCGCTCCCCCTCCCGGACGTCGAAGACCTCCACGTCGGGGTGCCAGGTCTCGACCCCCTCGACCCGGTCGTAGGCGACGCCGAAGAGGCGGCCGGTGAGCGCGAGGATGCCGTCGCGGACGGCCCGGAATTCCAGGTAGGGGCGGGCGTCCCGCGCGTCGGCGCCGTGCCGCTCGGCCTTCACCTTCTCGGAGTAGTAGGCGGCGTCCCACGGATCGACCCGGTCGGCGCCCGGGAGGTCGCGCCGCTTGCGCTCGAGGAGGTCGGCGTGATCGCGCCGCATCCGCTCCTCGGCGGCCTGGGCGATGCGCTCGACGAAGGCCGCCGCCTGCGCCTCGCCGCCGATCATCTTGTCCTCGGTGGCGTAGGCGGCCCAGCTCGGGTGGCCGAGCAGTCGCGCCAGCTCGGCGCGGCGGGAGAGCATCCGCGAGAGCACCTCCAGGTTGGCGGGGTGGGCCCGCTGCCGCTGCAGGCGCCAGAGGGCCTCGCGCACGCCGGCGTCCTCGCACCAGGTCACCACCGGCACGTAGTCGGTGGGATCGGTGGTCACCGCCACCTTCCCGTCGGGCCCGGGCGGGTGGGCCCGCAGCCAGTCGGCGGGAAGCCCGGCCAGCGCCGCCGGCTCCACCCGCAGCTCCTTCACGTCGTCCCGCACGTTGCGCCCGAACTCCTGGCCGATGCGGACGAGCTCCTCGCGCAGGGCGCGGATGCGGGTGCGGGTGGCCTCGTCGCGGTCGACGCCGGCGCGCCGGAAGTCGCGCAGGCTCTTCTCGACGAGCCAGCGGGTCTCGGCGTCCGCGCCCGCGAGCGGCACGCGGGAGAGCGCGTCGTACAGCCCCCGGTCGAGCGAGAGCTCGGTCTGGACGGCGTCGATCTCCTGCTCGTCCCGCTCGGCGGCGTCCCGCACCGCCGCGTCCGGGTGGACGTTGCGGAGCAGGCTGGCCTCCGCGGCGGCGTTGCCGAGCGCCGCGAAGGCGTCGTCGAAGAGCCGGAGCGCCTCGTCCCGCGGGAGCGCCGGCCCGGAGCGGAGCCGCTCCGCGTCCTCGCGGGCGGCGCGGATGGCTTCGGCGGCCGTCACGACAGCTCGGCCTTGGTCTCCCGGGTCATGAGGTCCACCACCGCCTGCTTGGGCGTGAGGTCCTGGTGGAGCACCCGGTGGACCACCTCGGTGATGGGCATCTCGACGTGGAGCCGGTGGGAGAGCTCGCGGACGGTGCGCGCGGCGACGACGCCCTCGGCCACCTGCCCCAGCTCGGCCTGGATCTCGGCGAGCGACCGTCCCTTCCCCAGCCCGAAGCCCACGCGCCGGTTGCGGGAGAGGTCGGACGAGCAGGTGAGCACGAGGTCTCCCACGCCGGAGAGGCCGGAGAGGGTGAGCGGGTTCGCCCCCTTGCGCACGGCGAGGCGGGTGATCTCGGAGAGGCCGCGGGTGATGAGCGCGGCGCGGGCGTTGGCGCCGAAGCCGAGCCCGTCGGACATGCCGGCGGCGATGGCGATGACGTTCTTCACCACCCCGCCGAGCTCGTTCCCCGGGATGTCGTTCGAGGTGTAGGGGCGGAACCAGCGGGTGTGGAAGGCGTCCTGCACCGACTTCGTCACCCGGTCCCAGCGCCCGGCCACGGTGACGGCGGTGGGCATCTGCTGCACGACCTCCTTCGCGAAGGAGGGGCCCCCGATGTAGGCGAGGTAGGGGTGCATGGCCACCGGGAGGACGTCCTCCAGGACCTCGGCCATGGACATCAGGCTGCCCTCCTCGATGCCCTTGGCCGCGGAGACGACGGCGGTGCCGGCGTGGAGGTGGCGCTTCGCCTCGATGGCGACCCCGCGCATCCCCGCGCTGGGGACGGCGAAGACCACGAGCTCGGCGCCCTCCAGCGCGCGCCCGAGCTGGGTGGTGGCGCCCAGGCTGGGAGGCAGCTTCACGCCCGGCAGGTAGTGCGGGTTCTCGTGCTCGCGGGCGACGGCGTCGATCACCGGGGCGTCGCGGCCCCAGAGCGTCACCGGGTAGCCCTTCGAGGCCAGCACAGAGGCCAGCGCCGTACCCCAGGATCCCGCTCCGAGCACCGTCGAGCGCATCAGTTCCTCCGATGAGAGAGGAGCAAGTTAACCACGGCCG
>DAOMFN010000176.1:1971-5194 GCA_035429785.1 Anaeromyxobacteraceae bacterium | reverse complement strand
CCGACGCGACCGTGCGAACCACCTGCGGGTACTTCTTCCCCGACGGGAGCCGCATCCTCTACTCGGCCACCCACGAGGCGAGCGCCGCCTGCCCGCCCGCGCCCGACATGCGCCAGGGCTACGTCTGGCCCCTCTCCGACTACCAGATCTACACGGCCCGTCCCGACGGGAGCGACCGGCGCGTCCTCGCCCCGGCTCCGGGCTCCTACACCGCGGAGGCCACCGTCTCCTCCGACGGCTGGATCGTCTTCACCTCCACCCGGGACGGGGACCTCGACCTGTACAAGATGCGCCTCGACGGATCCGGCATCACCCGGCTCACCCGCGAGCCCGGGTACGACGGCGGCGCCTTCTTCTCCGCCGACGGCAAGCGCATCGTCTACCGGGCCAGCCGCCCCGCTCCCGGCCCCGAGCTCGACGACTACCGGGCGCTGCTCGCGCGCCGGCTCGTCCGCCCGGGCAAGCTCGAGATCATGGTCATGGACGCCGACGGCAAGAACGTGCGCCAGGTGACCCGGCTCGGGGCGGGCTCGTTCGCACCCTTCTTCTTCCCCGACGGGAAGCGGATCATCTTCTCCTCGAACACCGGCGACGCGAAGGGGCGGAACTTCGACCTCTTCATGGTGAACGACGACGGCAGCGGGCTCGAGCGCGTCACCACCTACGAGGGCTTCGACGGGTTCCCGATGTTCTCCCCGGACGGCAGGAAGCTGGTCTTCGCCTCCAACCGGAACGGCTCGAAGCCGGGCGAGACCAACCTGTTCGTCGCCGACTGGGTGGAGTGACCCGGGTCCGCCCGGGCTTCCGGGTCACCCGGTCGCCCCCGATGCCGGGGTGGGCCCGCCTCCGGCCCGGGCCGGCGTCCCTGCCCGGGCCTGGTCGCGCGCCCGTCCCAGGCGTCCCACCACGTCCACGAGCACGCTCCCGCTCCAGCCGAAGGTGAAGAGGCCGGAGATGGCGATGATGGGCCCGAGCATGTGCCAGCCCGGCGGGGGAGGGACGAGCACGTTCCCGAGGGTCGTGTACATCGTGGCGGCGTAGGCCGCCGCCGCCGACCAGGTCGCGAAGATCCCCGCGTACTTCAGGACCGCCGTCCACACCACCACCTCGAGCAGGCTCGCCGCGAGGAGCGTGAAGGCGATCGAGATCATGACCAGCTCGATCCTCCAGGAGAGGGAGAGCCCGGAGATCCGCATCCCGGCGCGCGACGCCCGCTCCTGCGCGAAGCGCATGAGGACCCCGTGGATGAGCACGATGCCCACCAGCACCGCACCACCGAGGAGGAGCGGGGCCACGGGAAAGATCTGGTCGATGGGCAGGGCCTGCTCGACGCTCTGCAGGATCCGCGGCGGGCCGAGGGAGGGGTCGGAGGTCGGGCTGGGCATGCGCCGACTCTACGACGGCGTGCCACCGGCACCCAGAAGGGCACCTTCCCGGGTCGCCCGACGGACTTCCTTTACGGGCGGCCCCTTTCCGTGGAGTCTCGGGCCACCAACCCCGGAGGCTCCATGTCCGTTCCCGTACCCGTCACGCTGCTCTACGGCGGTCTCGTCGGCCTGCTGGTCACGCTGCTCGGCGCGAACGTGAGCCGGGTCCGCGCCGCACGCGGCGTCGGCGTCCAGGCGGTGCCCCCGGCGGAGCTCATCCGACCCATCCGCGCCCACGGGAACGCCGTCGAGTGGGCTCCGCTCGGGCTGCTGCTCCTGCTCGCGGTGGAGCTCTCCGGTGCGGGCACGCGCTTCACGCTGCACCTCGCGGGGGGAAGCCTGCTCCTCGGCCGGGTGCTCCACGCCGTCGGCATCCTCACCCGCGGCAAGGTGCAGACGCTGGGGGCGGGGATCACCTACCTCGTCATGGGATCGCTCGCCGTCTGGGCGATCGTGATCCGCTTCGTGCAGTACGGGCCCTGACGGCGGCCCTCACTTGATGAACGTCCCGTCGCGCAGCTCCTGGAGCGCCTGCGCGATCTCCTCCTGCGTGTTCATCACGAACGGGCCCCAGCGCACGGCCGGCTCCTCGAGCGGCTGGGCCGAGAGGAGGAGGAAGCGGGCCGGGCCGGACGTGGCGTGCACCCGCACGACGTCGCCGTCCGAGAGGATGACGAGCCGCGGGGCCCGGATGGCGGCCCCGCGGTAGGGGCCGGCGCCGCCCACGCCGATCTCCCCCTGGAACGGGTAGAGCAGGGCGGTGTGGCCGCGGCGCACCGGTTGCTCGAAGGTGCCCCCGGCGGGCAACGAGACGTCGAGGTAGGACGGTCCGGCGAAGATCTCCTTCACGGCGCCGGCGACGCCGTCCACCTCCCCGGCGAGGACGCGGACCCGCGTGCCGTCGGGCCGGGCCACCTCCGGGATCCGCGCCGACGGGACGTCCTGGTAGCGCGGCGCCGTCATCTTCAGCTTCGCCGGCAGGTTCACCCAGACCTGGAAGCCGTCGAGCCGGCGCGGCCCCACCTTGGGCATCTCCTCGTGGAGGATCCCGCTGCCCGCGGTCATCCACTGCACGTCGCCGGCCCCGATGGTGCCCGCGTTGCCGAGGCTGTCCCGGTGCGAGACGCTGCCGTCGACCATGTAGGTGATGGTCTCGATGCCGCGGTGGGGGTGCATGGGAAACCCCGCCACGTAGTCGTCCGGGTTCTCCGAGCCGAAGTGGTCGAAGAGGAAGAAGGGATCGAGGTGGTCGAGCTGGCGCGTGGCGATGCTGCGCTTCAGCTGGACCCCGGCGCCGTCGCTCACGGCGGTGGGGTTGACGACGGATCGGACCTGGCGCTCGGTCATGGCGGCCTCCGGCCGATCCTGTAGCGCCGGGGGAGGGGCGGCGCACGGCGTGGCCGCCGGACCCCCGAAACGAGAAGGGCGGAGGCGCCTCTGCGCCCCCGCCCTCGATTCGACGGGGAGCCGGAGCTCCCCTCTCAGCTCACGCTACGGCAGCGTCTGGACCGCGTCGATGAGCGTCTGCCGGCCGTTCTCGAAGACCGTCGGCACCCAGCCGTTCCCGTACGCGTGGATGCGCAGGTTGAACTGGGTCATGAAGTCGCCGGACTGGTGGCAGCTCATGCAGGAGGCCGCGGTGGGCCCCATGAGGACGTCGTCGAGCTGGTTGCCCCAGGGAGCGACGCCCGGGTCCGGGGTCATGGCGACGCCCTTGGCCGGGTCGACCGCCTTGGGCACCCAGGTCGAGGCGTGGCACGCGTAGCAGTTGTTGAGCCCCTGCGGGTAGTGCACCT
>DAOMFN010000176.1:0-1871 GCA_035429785.1 Anaeromyxobacteraceae bacterium | reverse complement strand
GCCGAGTGGATGGCGTGGACCATGTTCCGCATGTCGTAGGCCTCGCCCACCTTGCCGTCGTAGGCCTCGCTGGCGTCGACGCCCATGGCGACGCGGACGTTCTTCTCGTTCGCCGCCGGGTTGTGGCACTCGACGCAGAGGTCGACGTTGTCCACCCGGTTGCCGCCGTGCTGGTAGAGCGACCCCTGGTGGCAGTCGAGGCACTTCGACGTGTCGACGATGACGCGGCGGTTCGAGGAGGGCAGGGCGCCGCTGGCGAGCACGTACTCGCGGGTCGGGGACTTGCCGCGGATCTGGATGACCTGGTTCACGCCGGTGCCGGGGGCGAACTTCACCTGCGGCTTGCCCTGGAGGCCGACGATGCCCTTCACGGCCGTCGCTCCGTAGTAGGAGTCGGCCGGGATGGTGCTGGTCGCCACCACGCCCGAGCAGCGCGTGTTGCTGGTGGTCAGGTTCACCGCGATGGGCTGGCCGGGCGAGACGTTGCCGGACTGGCCGGCGTTCACCCAGTCATCCGCCTGCGCGACGCCCTTCAGCAGGCTCATGTTGGAGGCGGCCTGGCCGGTGGCGGCGTTGGCGGTGACGCCCACGAAGACCGGGCCCACGGCGACGTCGGTGTTGCAGGGGTTGACCGACGTGCCGTCGTAGTTCGCGACCCAGGTCACGACGAGCGAGGTGTCGGCGCGGCTGATCGAGGTGATCTGCATGTCCATCTTCGCGCCCAGCACCACCGACTGGTCCTGGCCGTCCCAGATGAGGCCGTTGCGCTCCGTGCGCAGCCCGTTGTGGAAGCCGTTCACGTCACGCATCGAGCCGGTGTGGCAGGAGAGGCAATCCACGTCGGAGGTGGCCGTGATGGGCCGGTGGATGAAGGCCGCCGAGCCGCCCTCCTGGGTCTTCGGGAAGCCGTCCCAGTCGCCGTGGCAGGACATGCACAGCTCGTAGGAGACGAGCGCGGCGTCCATGGTCTTCGCGAGGCGCGACTGGCCGGCGCCGTCGTTGCCGAAGTGGCAGTTCTCGCAGTTCAGCATGTAGCTCGGGAAGCCCACCGAGAAGGTGAACTTGTTCCCGTTCGTCCAGGTGAAGGTGTAGGAGCCGCCCGGCATGTTCTTCGAGTTGTGGATGCCGTGGACGAGGCCGAGGAAGCCCGAGCCGGCCCCGGGGAGGCGCGGATCGGCGGAGCCGACGCGGTTGTGGCAGACGATGCAGGCGCTCACGCCCTGGGGGTTGGTCACGTCGTGCTGCGCGCCGCGCCAGACGTGGTTCGCGTGGCAGGCGATGCAGGCCTGGTCGGGCACGACGTCGTTCGCCCGGCCGTTCGGGCCCACCGTGCCGACGACGGTCGCCGTCATCTCGTTCGGCCCCATCGTGCTCAGCATGACCACCGAGCCGTTCGGCGGCTGGGCCACGAAGAAGTTCGAGATGCGCGCGGTGTAGTTGCCGTTGCCGTTCGGGGCGAGCGTCCAGTTGGCCGACGAGATCTTGGTGCGGACGCCGGCCGCGCCGGTGTTGTTCGGCGCCGGCTGGGTGTAGGTCGGGTTCGTCTGGAACTCCCAGTACGCGTCCTCGTTGTGGCCCCGCATGTCCTGGGCCTTCTGGAGGAAGTCGAGCCGGTTCACGCCGTTCACCTTCACGTTGAACTTCACCTGGAGGACGCTGCCGGCCTCCCAGGTGACCGCCGTGACGGCGGCCGAGACCGCGTCGTTCGACTCGGGAGCGTGGGTGCCGGCGAGGCTGGCGTCGTGGCAGCCGGCGCAGGACTCGATGTCGGAGAAGTAGGACGGGTCACCCTGCGGCCCGGTCGGGCCGACGGGCCAGCTGTCCCCGGTGGCGCCGGTGGGGCGGGTGGCGCCTGTTGCGCCCGGGGCTCC
>DAOMFN010000175.1:0-5197 GCA_035429785.1 Anaeromyxobacteraceae bacterium | reverse complement strand
CGTGGTGGCGCTCCGCGTGGACGACACGTTCGTCCGCGAGCGGGTCGCGGCCGCCATTCGCGGGGAGTGCACCCCCGACGCGCCCATGAGCCCCCGGACCTCGATCCGGGTGGGAGGACCCGCCGACCTGCTCGTGCGCCCCACCGACGCCGACGACGTCGCGGCGCTGCTCTCCGCGTGCGCCGACGCCGGCGTCCCGGTGACCGTCCTGGGCGGCGGGGCCAACCTGCTCGTCGCCGACGCCGGGATCCGCGGGGTGGTGGTGCGCCTTCCGCTCGACCTCGGGCCGGAGTCGGAGGACGGGGATCGGCTCGTCCTCTCCGCGGGCGCCCCCGTGTCGCGACTGGTGCAGCGGGCCCAGGCCGCCGGGCTCGTGGGCTGCGAGTTCGCGGCCGGCATTCCCGGGACGCTCGGCGGCGCGGTGGCGATGAACGCCGGCACGCGCATCGGGGAGATGAAGGACGTGGTGGAGCGCGTCGAGGTGGCCACCGCCTCCGGTGTGCGCTGGATCCCGTCCGCGGAGCTCGGCTTCGCCTACCGGACCTGCGGGCTGCCGCCGGGCGCGGTGGTGACCCGGGTCGGATTCCGCCTGCGCCGGGGCGACGTCGCGGCCAGCCGCGCGGCGATGGAGGCCGACCGGGACCACCGGCGGCGGACCCAGCCGCTCACCTGGCCCACCTGGGGCTCGACCTTCCGCAACCCGCCCGGCGACCACGCCGGCCGGCTCGTCGAGGCCGCCGGGCTGAAGGGGCACCGCATCGGCAACGCGGCCTGGTCCGACCTGCACGCCAACTTCGTCGTGAACCTGGGCGGCGCCACGGCGCGCGACTGCCTGGCGCTCGTCCGGCTGGCCCGGGAGCGCGTGAAGGAGCGATTCGGGGTCGAGCTCGAGCTCGAGCTCCGGCTCGCCGGGGCCTTCGCCCCGGACGAGCACCCCTAGCGAAGCGGAGGCGGTCATGGGGCGCTGGAGCGGGAAGAAGGTCGCGGTCCTCCTCGGCGGGCGGTCGGCGGAGCGGGAGGTGTCGCTCGCCACGGGCAAGGCCTGCGCCGACGCGCTGCGCGCGCGCGGCCTCGACGTGACGCCCGTGGACGTGGGGCTCGACCTCGCCGAGCGGCTGCGGGCCATGGGCGCGGACGTCGCGTTCCTCGCCCTGCACGGGCGCTTCGGCGAGGACGGCTGCGCGCAGGGGCTGCTCGAGTCGATGGGAATCCCCTACACCGGCTCGGGGGTGCTGGCCTCGGCCATGGGCATGGACAAGGTGGTCTCGAAGCTCGTCTTCCGGGACGCCGGCCTGGCGCTCGCCCCCTACCGGGTCTTCCCGCGGGCGCGGGCCGCCGCGGTCACCGTGGCCGACCTGCCCTTCGGCCTGCCGGCGGTGGTGAAGCCGGCCTGCGAGGGGTCGTCGGTGGGGGTCCACGTCGTGAAGGAGCCGGCCCAGCTCGCCCCGGCGCTGGCCGACGCCGCGACCTTCAAGGGGGACGTGATCGTCGAGGGTTACGTCCGCGGCCAGGAGGTGAACGTGGCCGTCCTCGACGGGGAGGCGCTCGGGACGGTCGAGATGGTCCCCTCCCGCGAGTTCTACGACTACGTCGCGAAGTACACGCCGGGCTCGACCACCTACCACGTGCCCGCCCGCCTCTCCCCGGAGGTCACCGCCCGGGTCTCCCGGGACGCCGAGACCGCCTTCCGGGCGCTCGGCTGCGAGGGCGCGGCCCGGGTGGACTTCATCGTCACCCCGGACGGGACGCCCCACATCCTCGAGGTGAACACCCTGCCGGGGATGACCGGCACGTCCCTCGTCCCCAAGATCGCGGCGGGGCGGGGCATCCCCTTCCCCGAGCTGTGCGAGCGGCTCCTCGACGGGGCGTCCCTGAAGGCCTGAAACCTCTGGACAAATCCAGGATTTCGGGCACTCTGCGGGGTTGGGCGATACCGCCTGGAAGCGGGTCGGGCGGCGGGGTTGCGCAGGGAGGCGTTGGGTGGCGCGGACGCGCAACAGGCGTCGTGTGGATGCGGGGCCACGGGCCCCTCCGGGCGCGCTTCGCCACGGCCTCATGCTCGCGCTCCTCTGGGGCGCCGGCGTCGCGGCGCTCGGCGTGGCCGGCTGGCAGGGATTCCGCCATCTCACCCAGGGTGATGCACTCCGCGTCGCCGCGGTGCGCGTGACGGGCGCCGCCCGCGCCGCCGAGGCGGAGATCCTGGCGCTCTCCCCGGTGAAGCCCGGCGACGACCTGCTCACCGCCGACGTCGAGGGCATGGAGCGCGCGGTGCTCCGCCACCCCTGGGTGGCCGCCGCCACGGTCCACCGCCGCCTGCCGCGCGACCTCGAGATCGCCGTCACCGAGCGGGAGCCCCGGCTCCTCGTGGACCTCGGCGGCACCTACCTCGTGGACCGCGAGGCCCAGGTGTTCAAGCGGGCCGCGGCGGGCGACGGCCTCGACCTCCCGGTGGTCACCGGCTTCGGGCGCAACGACTACGCGGAGCGCCGCTCCGCGGTGGAGAACGGCCTGCGCGGCGCGCTGGCGCTCCTCGACGAGTGGCAGCGGGAGGGGCTCGTTCCCCTCGCCGCGGTGCAGGAGATCCACCTCGACGGCGACGGGGGGGTCATCCTCTACGTCGGCGACGAGGGGACGCAGGTCCGCCTCGGTCAGGGCGACCTGCCGCAGAAGCTCGGCCGGCTCCATCGCGTTCTCGAGGCGCTCCGCGCCGAGGGGCGCAGGGCCGAGGTGATTCACCTCGACGACCGGAGCCGCCCGGATCGGGTCACGGTCCGGATGTCGGGGAGCGGTGCGGTGCAGGACGGAGCGGGCCCGAGGCCCGCCCCGGCGAGGACGGATGGTGGGGCCCGAGAGGGCCCGGGTCGGCGGCGTGGGCGCGATGCGCCACTCGCCAGGAGGTAGGTCATGGCGAAGTCAGGGGACATCCTGGTCGGTCTCGACATCGGGACCACCAAGATCTGCGCCATCGTCGGGGAGGTCACCGACGAGGGCATCGACATCATCGGCATCGGGTCGCATCCCTCCAAGGGGCTGCGCAAGGGCGTGGTGGTCAACATCGACGCCACGGTCGCCTCGATCAAGCGGGCCATCGAGGAGGCCGAGCACATGGCCGGGTGCGAGATCACCACGGTCTACACCGGCATCGCCGGCGGCCACGTGAAGGCCTTCCCGTCCCACGGGGTGGTGGCCATCAAGGAGAAGGAGGTCCGGCAGAGCGACGTGGACCGGGTCATCGACCAGGCCAAGGCGGTCGCCATCCCGCTCGACCGCGAGGTCATCCACGTCCTGCCGCAGGAGTTCCTCATCGACGACCAGGACGGCGTGAAGGAGCCGGTGGGGATGTGCGGCGTGCGGCTCGAGGCCAAGGCCCTCATCGTCACCGGCGCGGTCTCCTCCGCCCAGAACATCGTGAAGTGCGCCCAGCGCACCGGCCTCAACGTGGCCGACATCGTGCTGCAGCCGCTCGCCAGCTCGCTCGCCACGCTCTCCGAGGACGAGAAGGACCTGGGCGTCTGCCTCGTCGACATCGGCGGTGGCACGACCGACATCGCCATCTTCGCGAACGGCGCCATCCGCCACACCGCGGTCCTGGCGCTCGGCGGCAACCACCTCACGAACGACGTGGCGGTGGGGCTGCGCACCCCCACCCACGAGGCCGAGCGCATCAAGAAGGCCTACGGCTGCGCCATGGCCTCCATGGTCGACCGGAGCGAGACCATCGAGGTCCCCAGCGTGGGCGGCGGCCAGCCGCGCGTGCTCTCCCGGCAGATCGTGGCCGAGATCGTCGAGCCCCGCGTGGAGGAGATCTTCATGCTGGTGCAGCACGAGATCCAGAAGGCCGGCCTCGAGGAGCAGATCGCCTCCGGCGTGGTCATCACCGGCGGCTCCACGCTGCTCTCCGGCATGTCCGAGATGGCCGAGGAGGTGCTCGGCGTCCCGGTGCGGCGCGGCCTCCCCAAGGGCATCGGCGGACTCGTCGACGTGGTGAAGAGCCCGCAGTTCGCCACCGCGGTGGGGCTCGTCATCTACGGCGCGCAGCAGGCCGCCGGGAGCCCGTACTTCAAGATCCGCGAGGAGAACGTCTACCGCAAGGTGAAGAACCGCATGAAGGAATGGCTGGGCGAGATCTTCTAGGCCCCCGGGGACACGACATGATCGACTTCGACACGAAGGAACCGGCGGCCCGCATCAAGGTGATCGGCGTGGGCGGCGGCGGCGGGAACGCCATCAACACGATGGTGGCGGGGCGGCTCGAGGGCGTGGAGTTCATCGCCGCCAACACGGACGTCCAGGCGCTGTCGGCCAACAAGGCCGCGGTGAAGCTGCAGCTCGGCAAGAGCGTCTCCCGCGGCCTGGGGGCCGGGGCGAACCCCGACCGCGGCCGCGAGGCGGCGCTCGAGGTGCAGGACGCGGTGACGGAGGCGCTCGCCGGCGCCGACATGGTCTTCGTCACCGCCGGCATGGGCGGCGGCACCGGCACCGGCGGCGCGCCGGTCATCGCCGAGCTCGCCCGCAAGGCCGGCGCCCTCACCGTGGGCGTCGTGACCAAGCCCTTCCTCTTCGAGGGCAACCGCCGGCGCAAGCAGGCCGAGACCGGCATCGACGAGCTCCGCGCGGCGGTGGACACGCTCATCGTCATCCCCAACCAGCGGCTCCTCTCGGTGGCCGGGGAGAGCATGTCGCTCGCCGACGCATTCAAGCGGGCCGACGAGGTGCTGCTCAACGCCGTGCAGGGCATCTCCGACCTCATCACGGTGCACGGCCTCGTGAACGTCGACTTCGCCGACGTGCGCACCATCATGGCCGAGCAGGGCATGGCCCTCATGGGCACCGGCCGCGCCACCGGGCCGGCCCGCGCCACGGAGGCCATGCAGGCCGCCATCAGCTCGCCGCTCCTCGAGGACGTGACCCTCGACGGCGCCATGGGGCTGCTCGTCAACATCACCGGCGGGCCGTCGCTCACCCTGCGCGAGGTGGACGAGGCCGTGTCGATGGCCCAGGCCGCCGCCGACCCCGACGCCAACATCATCTTCGGCTCGGTGGTGGACGAGCGGATGGACGACGAGGTGAAGATCACCGTCATCGCCACCGGCTTCGCCCGCGCCGAGGGCGGCCGCCCCCGCGCCGGGACGCCGCGCCAGGCGAGCCTGCCCACGACCTCGTCCGTCACCTCGGTGACCACGGTCCGCCGCGAGTC
>DAOMFN010000174.1:0-5199 GCA_035429785.1 Anaeromyxobacteraceae bacterium | reverse complement strand
GGTCACCCGTCGAGCCTGCCACAGCCCCGCCCCGGGGCAAGATCCGGGCGCCCCCGGGCCCGGCAACCTGGGGTCGAAGCGTCGCCCCGGCGGCTCCCCCGTGCTATCTCCGGGCCATGGCATCCCAGGACGACCCGGCCCGGGCGTCGCCGGCGCCCGGCCCCGGCGCCGCCTACCTCGACCCGGTGGTGAGGGCGCTCCTCGCCGCGCCCCGGGCAGACGGCCGCGAGGTCCCACCCTCCCGCCAGATCTTCGTCAACCGCAACCTGCGGATGGACAAGATCGAGGCGGTGGGGTTCGACATGGACTACACGCTCGCCATCTACCGGCTGCTCCAGCTCGAGGAGCTGTCGTTCGAGATGACGCTGGAGCGGCTCGTCCGGCAGCGCGGGTGGACCGATCGGCTCCTGTCCCTGCGCTACACCCCCGACTTCGTCATCCGCGGCCTCGTCGTGGACAAGCTGACGGGCAACCTCATCAAGATGGACCGCCACGCCCACGTGGGCCGGGCCTACCACGGCCTGCGAGCCGTCCCGCGGGAGGAGCGCTACCGGCTCTACCGGGACGAGAAGGTCGACCTCTCCTCGCCCCGCTTCGCCTGGATCGACACCCTCTTCGCGCTCCCCGAGGCCTCCCTCTTCGCCCAGGTGATCGAGCAGGAGGACCGTCCCGAGCACCCGGTGGACTACGGGCGGCTCTTCACCGACATCCGCGAGACGATGGACGGGATCCACGCCGACGGCTCGCTGAAGACGCGGGTGAAGGCCGACCTCTCCCGCTTCATCCTGCGGGACCCGGAGCTCGGCCCCGCGCTGCACAAGCTCCGCTCCACCGGGAAGAAGCTCTTCGTCCTCACGAACTCCCACCTCGACTACACCGAGGCGGTGATGCGCCACGTCCTCGACGGCGTGCTCCCCGAGTACCCGAGCTGGCGGAACTACTTCGACGCGGTGATCACGGCGGCGCGCAAGCCGTCCTTCTTCTCCTCGTCCGACCCGTTCGTGGAGCTCGACCCCCAGGGCCGTCCCCTCGACGGCGAGGTGCGCTCCCTCGAGCGGGGACACACCTACGCCGGGGGCAACCGGGGAGACCTCGAGCGGCTCCTCGGCGCCGGCGGCGACCGGGTCCTCTACGTGGGCGACCACATCTACGGGGACATCCTGCGCTCCAAGAAGAGCTCCCAGTGGCGGACCTGCCTCGTCATCGAGGAGCTGGAGCGGGAGATCGACTGGCTCGACCGCAACCGCGACGCCCTGGAGGAGGTGGCCGGGCTCGAGGAGCTGCGGCTGCGCATCGACGACGAGGCGGCGGCCCACCGCGCCGCGCTGAACGGGGTGGAGCGGCGCATCCTCCGGGTCGGGCCGGACGACCCGGCGCATCCGGCGATGGAGGCCGAGCGGGCGCGGATGAAGCGGGAGCTCGAGGCATTGCGGGCGGCGCTCCGGGACGTGAACGCGCGCATCGCCGCGCTCCACGCCCGCGTCGAGGACGGGTACAACCGCCACTGGGGGCTCACCTTCAAGGAAGGCAACGAGAACTCCCGCATCGGCGAGCAGATCGAGGACTACGCCTGCATCTACACGAGCCGGGTCTCGAACTTCGTCCACTACTCCCCGATGCAGTACCTGCGGGTGCAGCGGCGCGCCATGGCCCACGAGATCTCGGCGCTCCGCCTCGCACCCTGGGGCGCTCCTTGACCGCGCGCGGCCGCGCGGCTACACCCGGAGGCGGCGGGGCGTCCCAGGCTGGTGCCGGGCCCGGTCTTCAAAACCGGTGGCGGGTCGTGAGAACGGCTTGCGGAGGGTTCGATTCCCTTGTCCCGCCGTCGTCCGTCCCCGCCGGTCACTGCTTGACGAAGCGACCCTCGATGACGCACCCCTCGTACCCCGTGTGGCTCGTCACCGTGAACCGGACGTAGCCGGTGTCCGACACGAGCGGCGCCGAGAACACGTCGGTGCGGACGAGGATGTTGCTCGAGCTGATGGAGATCGTCCCGCTGATGGTGCCCGTGCTCGCGTAGTACGCGCCCTGCAGCGTCCCGGAGAGCGGGATGCCGGAGTAGTCGGTCCCGGTCCCGGCCCCCGTGAACCCCCCACCCTGCTGCGCGACCGTGAAGGTCAGCGTCATCGCCGGGTTCGCCTGGCCGGAGCAGCGCAGGAGGAGGGACCACGTCCCGGCGAGCCCCACCGGGACGCCTCCACCCGAGCCCACCGCCTGCGCGGCCGGACAGGGGCCCTCCACGACGGCGCCCGTCCTGGACCCCCCGGGCCCGTCGAGCCTCGCGCTCACGCTGGTGGAGAAGAGGACGGTCTCCGGAACGAGGTCGTTGCTGTTCTCGTCGAGGCAGTAGTTCCAGTTGCCCTCGGGAGGCACGCCACCGATGACGGCGTGCCGGAGGGAGGGCAGTGGGTTCGACGACGTCGGCGGGATCACCCACTCGGCGCAGAAGGAGTAGCAGCCCTGGGGAAAGACCGCCCTCGGCCGCGGCACCGCGTTCACGGGAACCGGGAATCCCCAGGACGGGTTGATGGGCGCGTCCAGGTCCGGATGGCGGAGGAAGTACCGGTCGACGTAGACGCTCGCGTCGTAGCAGCAGTCGTTCAGGAAGTCGAAGGGCTTGTGGAGGCTGGGCCCGGTTCCCAGGACCCAGGCCGAGAAGCTGCGCGTCCCCGTCGAGAAGGCATCGCCGCGCGGCGTTCCACCCGCACTGGTCCAGAGCTCGCCGTCCCAGCGGTAGAAGCGATGGCTGCCCGGGGCGGGCTGGGCGGTGGAGATCGGGAACGGGAACTCCAGCGTGGCCGCGCGCTGGAGGGTGGCCGATCCCAGGCTCACCTCGTACACCGGCCCCACCGCGGTGACGCCGGCGGGGAGCGCGTGCGGGAGGGCGACCTCCTGCACGGTCACGGTCGTGTTGCCCGACAGGGCGCCGGCCGGGATCTGGACCTTCACGCCGGAGGAGTGGGTCACGGTGCCGCCAGCGGTTCCCACGGTTGACGACCCTCCCCCTCCCCCTCCACCACCGCCGTCCCCTCCGCCTCCGTCGTCGGTGACCCCACCCCCGCCTCCACCGCAGCCGAGCCAGAGCAGCGACGCCGCCCCGACGATCCATGCACGCTTCACGATCCCCTCCTCGCGGGCAAGGCGCCCGCATCGCTCGTGAACGTCCGGGTGGAATCGGGGGGCCGCGGACGCCGGCCCCGGCGTTCGCGGATCGCGCGGGCTGCGGCTCTCGCCGGACCAGCGTCCATCGCGCATCCCCCCGATGGACAGCGTCCACCTCGGGCGCGCCGATGGCAACGTGCGGGAGCCCGGGCTCTTGGGGCGACCTCCGGGGGTGAACCGGACGGGGGCGCGAGCCCCGCCCGAACGGGGCGGCGCGTCGGTTCCCGTCAGGCTTCCGACGCCGACGGAGGGGTTCCTACAGGATCGCCAGCAGCGCGAAGATGAACTGCGGGTAGAACGGGTTCAGCTGCTGGGCGTCGCCCTTCACGCGGAGGGCGGGTCCCCCGTTGGGCGTCGCGAACAGCCCGGCCTCCATCCGCTTCATGTCGTAGAGCCGGTTGTCGTAGCGGGCCACGAAGCCTTCCTTGCTCATCGCGAAGCGGACCCGCTTGCCGTCCACCGTCCCCTGGCAGACCCACTCCTCCCCGTCGCGGTCCATGACCATGTTGATGCCGGCCGCGGAGATGCGGCTCTCGGTGACCTTGAACACCCCGCTGAAGTCCCGGATGTTGCCCTTCCAGGTGCCGTCGCCGGAGTCGGTCACGTTCACGGCGGGCCCGGTGACGCGGGTCACGGAGTAGGCGGCCGAGCGGTTGTACGGCAGCGAGACGACCTCGCCGACCATGATCTCCTCGTTCTGGGCGGCCGGGGCGGCCGGAGGCGCCGCAGAAGGCTGGCCGGCGGGCTTGGGCGGGGCGACGGCCGGCTTCAGTGCCTCGGGCGGAGCGGGATCCTCGGCGGACCCCGCCACGGGAGCGGCGAGGGCGGTCACGACGAGGAGCGCGATGAGCGGGCGGGGGATGGTCATGGCCTGGACGCTACCACGACAGACCCCCGACGGGGACTACCCGGCGGCCCCCGGCTCGACCGCCGGCAGGCCGCGCCGGACCCACCGCTCGTAGGGGATGGGGACGAGCAGGCTCGCCGCCAGGTAGAGGAGCACCGCCCCGATCACCGCCGGCCCCTGCTCCGGCATCGCGGCCGTGGCGAGGAGCAGCGCGACCCCGGGATGCCGCGAGACCGTCGCCGACGCGAGTGCACCGCGCTTCCCGTTGCCGGGCCCGCCGAGGACGTGGCCGGCGAGGAGCCCGAAGGCGATGACCACCAGGCTCACCAGGATGGTCCCGCGGCCGACGACGTCGACGATCGCCCGCCAGCGCGCGACGACCAGCACGAGCGCGCCCAGCGCCAGGACCAGAGAGCCGGCGCGGTCGGCCAGGTAGGCGAGGCGCGGCGCGGCCTCCGGCCGGGCCCGGCCGATCCCCATGCCCACCAGCAGCGGCAGCCCCATGGTGACGAGCAGCATGAGCTCGACCGACCAGGGGTCGAGCGCCGTCTGCACCCCGAACACCTGGCTCACGACGCCGATCATGAGCGGGATCGCGATCATCGAGCCCACGGTGGAGAGGACCTCGAGGGCGATCACGTAGTCGCCCGGTGCCCCCATCGCGTACCCCTTCTTCGCCCAGGGAGGCAGCACCGGCGCCACCGTGAAGGCGAGGAGCGCCGCGCCCACGCCCTTCCTGAGGTCGAGCGCCCACACGAGCAGGAGCACGAAGGCCGGTTGCAGGACGAACATGACGAGCAGGGCCCTGGCGCCCTGGCCCGGGCGCTGCAGGAGGTGGAGTGCGTCGCCCGGCCGTGCCCGGAGGCCGATCGCCAGCACGAGGAGCACGATGCCGAGGAGGAGCACGAGCTTCAGGATGGTGGCGGGATCCACGATCGACCTCCGGTGAACGTTCCCGATCGCTCGGGCCGCTCCAGGGGCGGCGCCGTCAGCTGAACGGGCCGATCCGGAGCATGATGCTGAGGATCGCCGCGAGCCCCACCAGCAGGAGCAGGAACGAGGCCACGAGCGACATGGACAGCGGGAAGGCGCTCGTGCCGGGCAGGTAGCCGCGCTGGATGAACTCGGCCCGCTGCCGGCGCAGCTGCACCATGTACTGGTAGTGGTACACGGTCCCGAGCACGAGGACG
>DAOMFN010000173.1:0-5200 GCA_035429785.1 Anaeromyxobacteraceae bacterium | reverse complement strand
CCCGTCTCGCGCCGGATGGCGTCGAGCGCCGCGGGGACGTCCTCCTCCACGTACTGGTCGAAGCTCCAGTCGGGCGCGCCGGGCGGGCGCCGGCGCGAATCGCCGTGCCCCCGGAGGTCGAGCGCGAAGGTGCGGAATCCCTGGCGCGACAGGTGGGCCGCGAGCGACACCCGCTCCACCCCCGCGTCGAGCGTCCACCGGTTGGCCGAGAGGCCGTGGACGAGCAGGACCGGGGGGAGCCGCTCCTCCGCGCGCGGGCGGCGGGTTCCCAGCGCGAGCTCCCATCCGTCCCGGGTCCGGGCGCGGACGACCCCGTCGTCCTGGACCGGCTGGTACAGCCGCCGGGTCCAGAACGCGTAGTGCCCGATCGCGAGCACGCCAGCGACCGCGAGGGCGGCAACGGCTCCGAGGAACCACTCCATCGGAGCCGAATGTACCGCAGGGAACCGGGCTTTCGGGGCGCGGGGCGCCCGGCTGGCGCGTGGCCCGCCCGTTGCACACCCGATCCCCGATGCCCGGCTCGAGCGCCACGGGGGGCTCCATCGTGGTCGAAGACGCCGGGCAGCGTTTCGATGCATTGTCGACGGGCCGGACGGCTGTCCGGAAATCGAGCAGCAGGGCGCCCGCTTTTCGGGCAAGAGTGGACGAGGGACACCACGCCGAGCCGGGCGGACCCCGGCGCTTGACCGACCGCGCCACGGAAGCGTAGCGTCGGAAACTTCAACATCCACAGGGGTGCGCCGTGAAGAAGGTCGAGGCCATCATCAAGCCGTTCAAGCTGGACGAGGTGAAGCAGGCTCTCTCCGAGATCGGCATCGCCGGCCTGACCGCGACCGAGGTGAAGGGCTTCGGCCGGCAGAAGGGGCACACCGAGCTCTACCGGGGCGCCGAGTACGTCGTCGACTTCCTGCCCAAGGTGAAGGTCGAGGTCGTGGTCTCCGACGCGCTGGCCACCAAGGTCGTCGAGGTGATCGAGCGCGCCGCCAAGACCGGCCGCATCGGCGACGGCAAGATCTTCGTGGTCCCGGTGGAGGAGGTCATCCGCATCCGGACCGGCGAGCGCGGCGAGGACGCCCTCTAGCCGGGGTTCCGGCGGGCGGAGGACGCCGTGTCGAGAGCGGGCAAGGCCACGCCGCTCCCGGCAGCCCTGGCGCGCGGTGCCATCGACTCCATCGGCGACCCGGTCCTGCTCGTGGGACCGGACGGCGGGGTGGTGCACCTCAATCCGGCTGCCGAGGAGCTCTTCGATCGCAGCCGCGACCGCGCGGTGGGGCTTCCGGTGCGGGCGCTGCCCGGCGGCGCCCCGCTCGAGTCGCTCGCCGACCGGGTGCGGCGCGCCCAGGAGGCCACGCAGGGGGACTTCGCGACCCCGCGCGACCCCTCCGAGCCGCTGCGCGTGGAGGCCACCCCGCTCTTCGACGGGGCCTCCTGCGTGGGCACGGTGCTCGTGATCCGGGCCCGCAGGAACGGCGAGCGCCACCTCGACTTCGAGGCCCTGGCGGCGGGGCTCGCCCACGAGATCAAGAATCCCCTCGCGGGGTTGCAGGGGTCCGCGGAGCTCCTCGCCCGCGAGGCGGAGGGGGCGGCGCGCGAGTACGCCCGGGTCATCGCGCGGGAGGCGCGGCGGGTGGACGGCCTCGTCCGCGAGCTGCTCGACCTGGCCCGCCCGGCCACGCTGCAGGCCGGCCCGGTGAACGTCCACTCCGTTCTCCGCGACGTGATGCTCATCGCGAAGGGGCTCCCGGGCGGCGACCGCGTGCTCTTCACCCAGCACTTCGACCCGTCGCTCCCGCACATCCTGGGCGACCAGGAGAAGCTCACGCAGGTGGTGCTGAACCTGCTCCGGAACGCCGTCGAGGCGGTCCGCGACCGGCCCGGCCCGGAGGTCGTCATGGAGACGGGCGTGGCCGCGGTGCGGCTCCGCCAGTCGAGCGGCCGCTCGGTGCCGCTCGCCCGCGTCGCCATCCTCGACAACGGCGCCGGGATTCCCGAGTCGATGCTGGGGCGCCTCTTCACGCCCTTCGCGACCTCCAAGGCCCAGGGAACCGGCCTCGGGCTGGCCATCTCGCGGCGGATCGTGGAGGCCCACGGCGGCCGCATCGAGGTCAGGAACCGGCCCTCCGGCGGGGCCGAGGCGGCGCTCTTCCTCCCCCTGGCCTCCGGGTAGGCGCCCTCCCCCCACCGGGGCTGCCCTGCTTCTGGTCATGCCCGGTGCACGCGGAACGGGCATAAGAGGTGCATGGACGAGACGGCGATGAGAAAAGTCCTGATCGTCGACGACGAGCCGTCCGTCCGCTTCGTGCTCTCCCGCACCTGCGAGCGGGTCGGCGTTCCCCACCTCGAGGCCGGCAGCGCGGAGGAGGCGCGGGAGGAGATCGCCCGGCACGGCACCGGGCGGCACGGGGGCATCGGCCTCGTGCTGCTCGACGTCCGCCTGCCCGGCGACGACGGCTTCACCCTCCTCGGCGAGCTGGCGGGCCGCAGCGACTCCCCGTTCGTCGTGGTCATGACCGCCGAGGACACGATGCGGTCGGCGGTGGAGGCCATGAAGCGCGGCGCCGCCGACTACCTGGGCAAGCCCTTCGACCTCGCACGCGTGGAGCGGATCGTCCGCGACCTCGCCATCGGCCCCGAGCCCGACGCCGAGGACCGCGGGGAGCGGGCGCAACCGGCTCCGGTCCGCGGCCCGGAGCCGGAGCGTCGCCGCGACGCCGCCCCGCTCGACTCGCTCATCGGCCGCTCGCCGGCGATGGTCGAGGTCTTCAAGGAGATCGGGCGGGTCGCCCGCACCGAGATGACGGTCACGCTCATGGGCGAGAGCGGCACCGGCAAGGAGCTCGTGGCCCGCGCGGTCCACGCCAACTCCGCCCGGGCGCGCGGCCCGTTCATCACCGTGAACATGGCCGCCATCCCCCGCGACCTCATGGAGAGCGAGCTCTACGGCCACGAGCGCGGCTCGTTCACCGGGGCCGCGGAGCGGCGCGCCGGGAAGTTCGAGCTGGCGAGCGGCGGCACCCTCTTCCTCGACGAGATCGGCGAGATGCCGGTGGAGCTGCAGGCGAAGCTCCTGCGCGTGCTCCAGGAGCGCGAGATCGACCGGGTGGGCGGCTCGCGCCCGCTCCCGGTCGACGTGCGCATCGTGGCCGCGACCAACGCCGACCTCTCCCGGGCGGTGGAGGAGGGGCGCTTCCGGCGCGACCTCTTCTACCGGCTGGCGGTGGTGCCCATCCGGCTGCCGCCCCTGCGGGAGCGGGACCACGACGTCGTGCTCCTGGCCCGCCACTTCGCGCAGAAGTACGGGGAGCAATTGCGGGGACGCCCGGTGACGCTGGCCCGGGACGCCGAGCCCCTCCTCCTCGCCCACGGCTGGCCCGGAAACGTGCGGGAGCTGCAGAACGTGATCCAGCGGGTGCTGCTCGCGCTGCCGGGCTCGCGCATCACCGCCCGCGACATCGCCCCGCTGCTCCCCGCGGGCGCCGCCCGGGAGAAGGGCATCGGCCCCATCGTCGAGGGCTTCCTCGACGGCCCGGAGCCGGAGGGCGGGCGCTACCACGCGGCGCTCGCCGCGGTGGAGGCCCCCCTCATCGCCGCGGCGATGGAGCGGACCCGGGGCAACCAGCTCAAGGCCGCCGAGCTCCTCGGCATGAACCGCAACACGCTGCGGGAGCGGATGCGGGCGCTCGGGTTGAAGCCGCGCGAATGAACGGGCGACCGCCGGCCGGAGCCGGCGATCGCCCGGGAACGCCCTGCGCGGAGGCGGTTCGGCGCTATCGGCTGCCCTCGATCTCCACCTCGTCCGCCTGGAACGTGGTCCCCGCCATCGGCACGCGGCTGCGGGCCTTCACGACCGTGCGCGGGACCACGACCTGGTCGAAGAAGGCCTGGGCGGAGATGGCGGCGTCGGAGGCGTCGCGGAACTCCGAGCCCACCTGCACGGTGAGGCCGAGGATGGTGAGCCGGCCCGCCGCGGCGTCCTCCGCCGTCACCGGTCCCTGGACGTAGAGCCGGTCGTCGTTGGTGGACTCGATGCGGGTGGCGACGACCTCGCCGTTCGCTCCGCGCATCCCGCGGACCTCGACGGGGCCCGCGCCGATGGTGCCGAGGTCGAGCGACCCGCCGCCGCCGCCGCTGCCGGACGACTTCCACTCGGTGTAGGCGTCGGCGACGACGGTGATGCCGAGGACCTGGAAGGTGCCCTGGCGCGCCGACGCGGCCGAGACGTTCGAGACCGGGCCCTGGAGGCGGAGGTTGGCGCGGAAGGAGACCTTGCGGGCCTGGAGCACGCCGGCCGCGTCGAGCTGCCCCTCGGCCTCCACCTTCACGCCGGGGACGAGGTCGGCGGGGAGGCCGTTCTCCCAGCGGGTCGACGTCGAGGTGGCGACCTGCTGGCCGGCCACGACGAAGGCGGTCGAGTCACCCGAGGTGACGATCCCCTCGACCTCCACCTCCGACTGCGCCTGGCCGAGCTTCGCGTCCTCGAGCTGGATGGCGGTGGCCGTCAGCACGCCCCCCACCGGCGCCGACGCCGCGTGCACCTCGACGTAGGAGCCGTTCACCACGCCGTCGGGGATGGAGACGCCGGAGGCGACGGTGACGGCGTAGGCGGCGGAGGCGTCGGGCGTGGTCCTCAGCGTGAAGGTGCCGGCGGCGCGGTCCAGGGCGGAGACGAAGCCCTTCACCTCGAAGTCCTCGGACGAGCCGCTCTCCTTCTCGACGCGGCTGGCGCGGAAGCTGCCGCTCGCGGTGGCGACCCCGTGGACGCGGACCCGCTCCCCGACGGAGACCGAGGCGAGCCGCGCGGTGCGGTCCTCGAACTCGGTGCCGTGCTCCACCTCGACCTCGTGCCCGCCGACGCGGATCCGGTCGCCGCCCTTGTCGTCCACCTTGCCCCGGACCACGTGGTGGGTCTCGACCTCGGTCGCCCGGCCGCTGCCGGTGGCGTCGTCCCTCGAGCCCTTCACCGTGACCACCATGCCCACCTTGAGCTCCGACTCCGGCCGGCCCGGGTCGTCGTCGATGCGGATGGCGGCGGCGGAGGCGTCGAAGGCGACGCCGTTCACGGTGAGCGGGGAGACGGCGGTGACCACGCCGCGGGAGGCGGCCACCGCGCCGGTGGTCCCGGTGGTGCCCGTGGTCCCGGTCGTGCCGGTGGTGCCCGTGGTTCCCGTGGTGCCGGTCGTACCGGTGGTGCCGGTCGTCC
>DAOMFN010000172.1:0-5206 GCA_035429785.1 Anaeromyxobacteraceae bacterium | reverse complement strand
GTGGACCTCCAGCCGCCCGGTTTCGAGATCTCGGCCGACGGCGTTCCCCGCTGCCGCGCCCCCTGCAGCTTCCGGATCGACCCGGGCGTGCACCGTCTGAGCGCGCGCCCCTCCGGCTACCTGCCCTGGCAGGAGGACGTCCGGGTGGAGCCGCGCGCCGAGGTGCGCGTGCGGGCCTCGCTCGTGGGCTCGCACTGACCGGGATCGGCGTCAGCGGCCGACGCCCAGCTTCCTGTAGAGCGTGGAGCGCCCGATGCCGAGCCGCCGGGCGGCCTCGCTCTGGTTTCCGCCGCACTCGGCGATGACCCGGACGAGGTGCTCCCGCTCCGCCGCGATCCGCGCCGACCGCAGGTCCCGGGAGCGCGACCGTCCGGCGACAACCCCTTCGCCCGCGGCGACCCCGGGGGGTCCGTCCTTCCGGCCAGGCCCGCCCGCCGCGGACCCGGCCAGGGCCCCGGTGATCTCCGGCATCACCGCGGCGAGCTCGTCCTCGCCGACGGCGCGCGAGGTGTCGTCGGCGAAGAGGAGGGCGACGCGCTCCAGCACGTTCTCGAGCTCGCGGACGTTCCCGGGCCAGGAGTAGGCCTCGAGGCGCGGGAGCAGGGCGGGCAGGGCGAGCGCGTGCATCCCCGGCGCGCCGTGGCGGACGAGCGCCCGGCGGAGGATCTCCCCGGCCAGGGCCGCGACGTCCTCGGGGCGCTCCCGGAGCGGCGGGATGTGGAGCGGCAGGATGTGGAGCCGGTAGTAGAGGTCCTCGCGGAACTTCCCCTCGGCGATGGCGCGGCGGAGGTCGCGGTGGGTGGCGGCGATCACCCGGACGTCCACCGGAGTGGGGTCGTTGCTGCCGAGCCGCAGCACCTGGCGCTCCTGGAGGACGCGGAGCAGCCTCGTCTGCAGGGTGACCGGGACGTCGCCCACCTCGTCGAGGAAGAGGGTGCCGAGGTGGGCCGCCTCGAAGAGCCCGGGCCGCCCTCCGCGCCGCGACCCGGTGAACGCGCCCTCCTCGTGCCCGAACAGCTCTGCCTCGAGGAGCGTCTCCGGGAAGGCGGCGCAGTTCACGGCCACGAAGGGCTGCTCCCGGCGACGGCTGGCGGCGTGGATGCCCTGGGCCACCATCTCCTTGCCGGTCCCGCTCTCGCCGGTCACGAGCACGGTCGCGTCGGTGCGGGCGTAACGCTCCGCGAGCGACCGCACCCGGCGCATGGCGGGGGACGCGCCCACCAGCGCCCCGAGCGCGTGACGGGGCTCGAACCGGCGGGGCCGGTGCTGGGACCGGAGGCGCCGCTCCATGCGCTGGATGGCGCCCGAGCCCTGGCAGGTCACCACCGCCCCGCGGATGACGCCGTGGTCGAGGAGAGGGACCCGGCTCACCACCACCGTCCCCGAGGCGAGCTGCTCGACGCCGTCGTGGTCCGGGCTGCCGCTCTCCAGGATCCGTCCCACCGCGAGGGCGGGCACCACCTCGTCGAGGGGGCGGCCCAAGAGCTCCTGGGCCTCGAGCCCGGTCATGCGGAGGAAGGCCGGGTTGGCGGTCCGCACGCGCCCGTCGGCGTCCACCGCCGCCACACCCGGCTCGAGCGCCTCCACCGTGCGCCGGACCTCCTCGCGACGCGCCGCCTCGGCGCGTGCGATGCGCGCGATCTCCGCCGCCTGGCGCACCGCCGCCGCCACCGAGTCCTGTCCGTAGACCAGGACCGACCGGAGCCCCGCCTGCTCCGCCATCTCGCAGGCCGGGCCCGTCCCCACGACCACCTCCGCGCCGAGCGACGCGAGGTCCGCCACCTGCGCGCGGGCGTCCTCGGGCGTCAGGTAGGAGCGCTGCTCGATCCAGGTCTCGCCGAAGAGGTGGCGCGCCTCCTCCAGCCCGGGCACGCCGCGCTTGAAGTTCACGACGCCGATCCGGGAGGAGAGCTTGCGCGCCTGCACCACGGCGTGGAGGGCGTCGACGGTCGAGGCCATGACCACCACCACCGGCACCTCGGAGTGGTCCCGGAGGTAGGTGCCGTTCGCGCCCGCGGCGACGAAGGCGTCGGCGCGGTGGCCTTCGGCCTCCAGTTCCCGGGCCGTCCGGAGCGCATCCTCGAATCCGCGCTCGAACACCCGCACGTCGGCCACCGAGGCCAGGACCGGCGCCATCGAGGTGAAGACGTGGCGCAGCCGGCTCGTGCTGAAGGCCCAGACGACGGGTCGGAAATCGGTAGTGGGCATGCGGGCTCCTGTCCCGAAAACGAGACGATACCGTATCAGTTTCGGTTCGCATGGGGCAGACGGGCATGGGTCCAGGCGAGGGGACGAATTTCAACCATCGGATATTCCGCTTCAAATTCCCGACGACGCGAAGCGTCGAGGATGGTCCGTGGGTTGCAGTCGGAAGTGATTCCGAAATCGGTTCCAGGACCGGAGGCCAGCGCACATGGGCGACAAGAGCGGAGGCAAGGTTCGGATGGCGCGAGTGGACCGGGCGGCGGTGCTGGGCTCGGGCGTGATGGGAGCCACCATCGCAGCCCACCTCGCCAATGCGGGGATCCGCGTGCTCCTCCTCGACGTGGTCCCCAAGGACGGCGGCGACCGCAACAAGCTCGCCCGGGGCGCCATCGAGGCGCTCGAGAAGTCGAAGCCTGCGGCGGCCTACCTCGCGTCGAGCCTCTCGCTCATCGAGCCCGGCAACCTCGAGGACGACCTGCCGAAGCTCGCCACCTGCGACTGGGTGGTGGAGGTGGTGGTCGAGAACATGGCCGTGAAGAAGCAGCTGCTCGGCGAGAAGGTGGCCCCCCACCTGCGCGCCGACGCCATCCTCTCCACGAACACGAGCGGGCTCTCGGTGAACGAGATCGCGTCCGCGCTCCCCGAGGCGCTCCGCCCGCGCTTCCTCGTGACCCACTTCTTCAACCCGCCGCGCTACATGCGGCTCGTGGAGGTCGTGTCCTCCCGGTTCACCGATCCGGCAGTGGCCGCGTCCATGGCCGAGCTGCTCGGCCGCCGCCTCGGCAAGGGCGTGGTGGTGGCGAAGGACACGCCCAACTTCGTGGCCAACCGCATCGGCGTCTTCTCGATGTGCAACGCCATCCACCACACGCTCGAGATGGGCATGACGGTGGAGGAGGTGGACGCGTTGGCCGGACCGGCGACGGCCCGGGCGCGGAGCGCCTGCTTCCGCACCGCCGACATCGTCGGCATCGACACGCTCCTCCACGTGGCGAGGAACTCCTACGACGCGCTGCCGGACGACGAGCGGCGCGACACCTTCCGGATGCCGGAGGTGATGAACCAGATGGTCGCGAAGGGGCTCCTCGGCAACAAGTCCCGCCAGGGGTTCTTCAAGAAGACGAAGGGGGAGAAGGCCGAGACCTTCTTCTACGACCTCGTCACCGGCGAGTACCGCCCCTCCCAGAAGCCGCGCTTCCCCTCCGCCGACGCCGCGAAGGGCATCGACGACCCGGCCGCCCGCCTGCGGGCGGTCCTCGCCGGCAAGGACAAGGGAGCCGAGCTCGCCTGGCGGAACCTCCGCGACACGCTCGTCTACTCCTTCAACCGGGTGCCGGAGATCGCCGACGACTACGCAGCCGTCGACGACGCCATGCGCTGGGGCTTCAACTGGGAGCTCGGTCCGTTCGAGATGCTCGACGCGGTCGGGGTCGCCGAGTTCGTGAAGCGCGCCGAGGCCGACGGCGTGGCCGTACCGCCGCGGCTCCGGCTCGTCGACCGGTTCTACGTGGACGAGGGCGCGCGCCGCCGCACGCGCGACCCGGCCACCCTGGCCTGGAAGGACGTGGTCCGGCCCGAGGGCAGCGTCGACCTCCTGCTCCTCAAGAAGGGCGGGGCCGAGGTGGAGCGCAACGCCGGGGCGTCGCTGGTGGACCTCGGCGACGGCGTCTTCTGCCTCGAGTTCCACACCAAGATGAACGCCATCGGCGGCGACGTCCTCTCCATGGTCCACAAGGCGGTGGCCCGGGCCGAGGCCGAGGGCGTGGGGCTCGTGGTCGCAAACCAGGGGACCAACTTCTCCGTGGGGGCGAACCTCGCGCTCCTCGTCGCCGCCATCGCCGAGGGCGCCTTCGACGAGGTCGACCTCACCGTGAAGGCCTTCCAGAAGGCCATGATGGCCCTCAAGTACGCTCGGGTCCCGGTGGTGGCCGCGCCCCACGCCATGGCGCTCGGCGGCGGGTGCGAGGTCTGCCTCCACTCCGACGCGGTGAACGCGCTCGCCGAGACCTACATGGGGCTCGTCGAGATCGGCGTGGGCCTGCTGCCCGCCGGAGGCGGCACGAAGGAGATGGCGCTGCGGGCGGTGCGGGCCGCCGAGGCCGGCGACGCCGATCCCTCGCCGTTCGTCTTCAAGGCCTTCCAGACCATCGCCATGGCCAAGGTCTCCACCTCGGCGGCGGAGGCCGCCCAGCTCGGCTTCCTCCGCCCGGGCGACGCCATCACCTTCGGCCCGGACCGGCTCGTCCACGACGCCAAGCAGAAGGTCATCGCGCTCTCGGTGAACTACCGGCCCGGGTCTCCGGCCACCGACGTCCGCGCACCGGGCCGGTCGGTGGCGGCCAGCATGGGCTCCCAGCTCTGGAACCTGCGCATGGGCGGGTTCGTCACCGGGTACGAGGAGAAGCTCGGGCGCACCATCGCCTCGGTGATCACCGGCGGCGACGTGGCCGCGGGGACCCCGGTCACCGAGCAGTGGTTCCTCGACCTGGAGCGGGAGGCCTTCCTCCGGCTCTGCGGGGAGCGGAAGACGGTCGAGCGCATCCAGCACATGCTGAAGAAGGGCAAGCCCCTCCGGAACTGAGACGGGAGAACGACATGAGCGCTGCCTACCTGATCGCCGCCGTGCGCACTCCCGGCGGGAAGGCCAAGAAGGGGAAGCTCCGGGACGTCCGGCCCGACGACCTCGCCGCCGTGGCCCTGCGGGCCGCCGTGGACCGGGCCGGGCTCGACCCGGCCCGCATCGACGACGTCGTCCTGGGCTGCGCGTTCCCGGAGGGAGAGCAGGGGATGAACGTGGCCCGCGTGGCCGCCCTGCGGGCGGGGCTCCCGGTGGAGGTGCCGGCGCAGACGGTGAACCGCTTCTGCGCCTCCGGCCTGCAGTCCATCGCCACCGCGGCCGAGCGCATCCTGGCCGGCCACGCCGACGTGATCGTGGCGGGCGGCGTGGAGAGCATGAGCCTCGTCCCGATGGGGGGGAACAAGTACAGCGCGAACCCGTCCC
>DAOMFN010000171.1:0-5216 GCA_035429785.1 Anaeromyxobacteraceae bacterium | reverse complement strand
GGTCCGCCGCCGGGCACGGGCCTCGGCGACCACGGTGGCCTTCGCCGCGGGCGGTGGACGCTTCCGCACCTGGGACGAGGCCCGCGCGGGACACGCGCTCACCCACGACATCACCGGCGCCCGCGCCAACGGATACGGGGCGCGCATCCCGCCCCGGGAGCCGGAGGAGGCCGCCGCCATCCTGCTCGACCTGTCCCGGGATTCCGACCTCGTCCTCTTCGAGGTCTTCGAGACCGACGAGGCCGGCCACGCCCGATCGATGGAGCGGGCGCTGGAGGTGATCGAGCGGGTGGACCGGTTCGCGCGGGCGCTCGTCGCCGGGCTCCGGGACGGGGACTCGCTCGTGGTCGCGAGCGACCACGGGAACGTGGAGGACCTCCGCACCCGCAACCACACCCTGAACCGCGTCCCGGTGCTCGGCTTCGGCCCGGCGGCGGGGCTCGTGGAGGGCGTCGGCGACCTCACCGGGATCGCGCCGCTCCTCCGGAAGGTGGCAGCGTGAGCCAGGGCCGCACGGATCGGCTCGCCCGGCCCATGGGGCTCCGCTCCGGGCTCGTCTTGCCGAACCGCATCGCCAAGGCGGCGATGACCGAGGGGATGGCCGGTCCGGGTGGCGTGCCCGGCGAGCGGCTGCGCCGCCTCTAAGCGCGCTGGGCGGAGGGCGGGGCGGGGCTCCTCGTCACCGGCAACGCGATGGTGGACGGCCGCTGGCTGGAGCGCGTCGGGAACGTGGTCGTGGAGGATCCGGCGCCGCTCGAGGCCCTGCGGAGCTGGGCAGCGGCCGCGAGGCGAGGCGCGCCGGTCCTCGTGCAGCTGAGCCACCCCGGGCGCCAGGCCACCCGCTTCGGGAGCCCGAGGCCGGTCGCCCCCTCCGAAGGGCCCGCGGTGAACCTGCTCGCGAGCTTCGAGCGTCCGCGCGCCATGACGGCGGAGGAGATCGCCGGGACGGTGGAGCTCAACTCCGCCGACTTCCAGCGGGGCGGCTTCGAGGAGGCCGACGCGCTCCGGGTCGTCGGCTGGCTCGACGCGGAGGGGGGACCTCCTCGAGATCTCCGGGGGGACCTACGAGTCGCCGGCGCTGCTGCTCGGCCCCGGCGTCCGCGGGAGCACGGTCGCGCGGGTGGCCTACTTCCTCGAGTTCGCGCGCCGTGTGCGCGGGGTGTCGAGGCTGCCGCTCATGGTGACGGGCGGATTCCGGTCGGTCGGCGCGATGGAGGAGGCGCTCGCGGAGGACGCGCTCGACGTGGTGGGCGTGGCTCGCCCGATCGCCCTCGATCCCGACTTCCCGCGCCGGGCGCTCGCAGGCGATGTGGAGCGCTCGAGCGCGGCGCCGTTCCGCATCGGCAACCGCGTCCTCGCCATGACCCCGAGGCCGCGTGGTACGGGGAGCAGATGGCCCGCACGGCCGGTGGCCGCGACCCCGACCCGCGGATCTCGCCGCTCGGGTCGGCGCTCCGGTACCTGGTCGCCGAGCCGGTGCGGGGGCTCTTCGCGGCGCGGTCCGCCAGGTAGGCGGCGCAGAGCCCTCCGTCCTCTCGACCCCCGGGTTCCCCTGGGCCGCCGCGCGCCCCGCCAGTCGCCGCCGCCGCCTCGTACTTCGCCACCTCCTCGCGGGCCACCGCTCCATCTCCCTCGCGCGCACTCCTGGTGAACAAATCCATCACCCCGTCCCCGTACGCCTGCCTCGCCGCCTCGAGATTGTGGCCTCGGCAGAGGACCCTGCAGTTCTCGACCGTCGACGGGCCGCCCCTCCCGCGCGGATGGATGTGGTCGATCTCCAGCCTTGTCGTCGCGCCGCAGACACTGCCGTCCGCCAGGTGCCATTGACACTTGCCGTCGTCACGAGCAACGACCTCCCGCTTCACCTTCGTGGGCACGCTGGCCCTTCTCTTCCCCTGCTTCTCGATGAGCGCTTCGAGGGCGAGCTTCAGGATCTGCTCGTCGGTCGCCCCTGGGTTCCGGTGCGACTCGCCGGCCTTCGCCTTCTTGAGAAGCGCCAGGAACTCGCGGCTGACCGTGATGTGCAGCCTGCTCGCCGTCGCGGTCATCGGCACGACCGCCGTCATCGGCTCCACGGTCGTCGCCGCTGCGACCTCCGCCGTCGCGGGAGCGGTGTCGAGTTCACCCGGGTGAACTTTTCGGCTGAATTCCCCGTTGATTCCGGCCGGCGCCTCCACAACGGACACCGGCACGGCCAGTTCCGCCCTCTCCGTCCGCGTCACGACCGTCCTCATCGGCACCACCGCCCGCGGCCGGAGTTCCGCCGCGAGTTCCAGCGCCTCCTGCTTCGAGAGACCGTAGAACCGGGGGAGTACCTCCGCCCGGTTCTCCTCGGTCAGGACCGACGCCACCACCGCCACGGTGGAGAAGCACAGCCTGCCGTCCTCGATCGGCGCGAGGACTTGCGGAAAGCTCTGGACGAGGGATGCGCCCGCGCGGCGGTAGTGAGCTGCTCCGCGGGAGAGCCTCAGCCCGCGGTGCAGGTAATCGAAGAGCGAGGCATGACCCAGGTCCCGGTAGAGCTTTCGCCGGTCGAATTCCGCGAGCGCCCGGAGGAACGCGCCGAGGGCGACGAACTCGACACGGAGGAGATCGCCGAGGCGAGAGTGGAAGGAGCGTGCGTCGAGGCGAGCGAGGTCGTTCATGAACCCACTCTCGCATGCGATGTTCGGGCCTCGCAGAACGCGCGAGGATGGCCGAGGAGCGCCTCTGCGGCCCGAGGGATCTCGACCCTCGCCAGGAATTCCGGACGCGTCTCCACGGCCCGGATGCGCAGCGACAGGGGCCTTCCCGTGGCACCCGCTCACGAGAGGTCGATTCGCACGGGAACCCTGTCAAATGGAGCTTTCGCTTACGCCCCATCTGCCCGGATGGTCCGCGAAACGGACGGTCGGCCACGACGCGGACGACACCCAGGGTGACACACGACCACCGGCCCACTCCCGCGACGCGGCGCCGCCCTGCCGCAGCGCCACGGACCTCCTCCGGTTAGGCTCTAGCCCATGCGCACCCTCGTCGTCGCCACCCTTCTGGCCGCCGCCGTCCCCGTCCTCGCCGCGGAGCCCGCCAGGCTCGCCCAGCCCGCTCCCGACTTCACCCTCGTCGACCTCGACGGCAAGACCCACAAGCTCTCCGACTACCGGGGCCGGATCGTGGTCCTGGAGTGGTTCAACCCGGGCTGTCCCTACGTCGTGAACGCGCACACGAAGGGCTCGCTCGTGGACCTCGGGGCGCGGCAGCGCAAGGCCGGCGTGGTCTGGCTGGCCATCAACTCGGCCGCGCCCGGCAAGCAGGGATACGGCGTGGAGGTCAACCGGGAGGCGGCCACCGCCTGGAAGATCGACTACCCCATCCTCCTCGACGAGACCGGGGCCGTGGGGCGCGCCTACGGGGCCACCAACACGCCGCACATGTTCGTCGTCACGCCGGACGGCAAGCTCGCCTACCGGGGTGCCATCGACAACTCGCCCGACGGTGAGCAGGGGTCGCCGCAGGGCGGCTGGCTCGTCGACCACGTCTCCGAGGCGGTCGTGGACCTCACGCTGGGCCGGCCCGTCCGCACCCGGGAGACGAAGCCGTACGGGTGCAGCGTGAAGTACGCGAACTGAGGCCGGTGCCGCCGTGATCGCCGCGGGATGGATCCCCGTCGCGTTGCGCGCCGCGGCCGGCCCGGGTGCCGGTCCCGGACCCGCTCCCGCGACCGCGCCGAAGGAGACGCCGGGCTCCCGGGCGCAGGGCGAGGCCTTCGCGGTCGAGCTCGTCGTCCCGGGTGCCGCAGGCCCCGGTGCGGCCGCGACGGCACAGGTCGTGCTCGCGGCCCGCGGCCCGTACCACGTGAACCGGGACTACCCGGTGAGCTTCCGCCCCGACGCCACGTCCACGGCCCGCTTCCCAGGTCCCCGCATCCCGCTGGGCGAGGGTGCCGTGACGACGCCGTGCACGGGGTTCCCGGGCGAGGCCTGCTCCGTCTCCTGGCCGCTCCGGTTCACCGCGGCGCCCTCCGGCGAGACCCGCATCGCCGGCGTGGTCTCGTTCAGCGTCTGCAATCCGGACCGCTGCCTCATCGAGAAGGTCACGCTCGCGGCCGTCGTGCCGGCGCGCTGAGAGGCGCCACGCCGCGCGGCGCACCGGGTTCCGTGCGACCCGCCCTTGCCGGTCCGCGAGCGCCCTCGGCGGGGTCCGGGCGTGCCGCGTCGGCGTCTGCTCTTAGGATCACCCGCCGTGCGCCAGCTCGGCAGATACCTGCTCATCGAGCCCATCGCCTCGGGCGGGATGGCCGAGGTGTGGCGTGCCGAGGTGGCCGGTCCCTCCGGCTTCGTGAAGCAGGTGGCGGTGAAGCTCGTCCGCGCCGACCGCGGCGACGACGACGAGATGGTGAGGATGTTCGTGCAGGAGGCGCGGCTCGCCTCGGCGCTCCACCACGCCAACATCGTCCACGTCTTCGACCTCGACCTCATCGAGGGGCGGCACGTCATCGCGATGGAGCTGGTCCACGGGAAGAGCCTCCGCGCGGTCCTGGACCGCTGCCGGGAGCTGAACGTCCGGTTCGGCCTGCCCCGCGCCGTCCACGTGGCCCACCAGCTCGCCCGCGCGCTGGCCTACGCGCACCGCCCGGTCGCGGAAGGCGGCGTGGCCGGGCTCGTGCACCGGGACGTGTCGCCCCACAACGTGCTCGTCTCCTTCGAGGGAGAGGTGAAGCTCACCGACTTCGGCATCGCCCGGGCCGAGGGAGCGAGCGGCCTCACCGGCCCCGGCACGCTGAAGGGGAAGATCGGCTACATGGCGCCGGAGCAGGCCACCGGAGCGGCCACCGACGCGCGGGCGGACCTCTTCGCGCTCGGCGTCGTGCTCTGGGAGCTCTGCACCGGGCAGCGCCTCTTCTCCCGCGAGACCGAGGTGGCGACGCTGCGCGTGCTCACCGGCACCGACCGGATCTCGCCGCCGTCGTTCTGGAACGAGAACGTGCCGCCGGCGCTCGACGCGCTCGTGATGAGCATGCTGGAGCGGGATCCGGCCCGGCGGGTGGCCTCGGCGGAGGCGGTGGCGGCCGGGCTCGCGGAGGTGGAACTCGCGCTCGCCCGGACTCCGGAGGAGCGGGACCTGCGGCTCCTCATGCGCCGGCTGTGGCCCGGGGAGGTGCCGTCCCGGCCCACGCCCACCCCGTCCCCGCCGCCTCCTCCGTCGGTCGCGCCATCGCACGCGACGTCGCCCTCGGC
>DAOMFN010000170.1:0-5235 GCA_035429785.1 Anaeromyxobacteraceae bacterium | reverse complement strand
CCCCGCGCGCGGCTTCCTGGAGCGCTCGCCCGGCGGCGCGTCTCCCCGCGGTGGGCGCGGCTCGGGTGCTCCGTGGCCGTGGCGGCGAGCCGCCTTCGGAAGGGGAAGCATCCCGGGCTCGGGTCGGGGACCGGAGGAGAGCCCCGCCGAGCGGCGCAGCGTCTCCACCTCGTCGGCCCGCAGGTCCCGGAAGTGGCCGGGACGGAGCCCGGCGACCGTGATGCCGCCGAACTCGGGCCGGAAGAGCCGCACCACGTCGAGGCCGACCGACTCGCAGAGCCGCTTCACGAGGTGCCGCCTGCCCTCCCCGACGACCACCCGGATCCAGGTGTTCTTCTCGGTCCGCTCGTGCAGCGAGGCCTCGAGGGCCTGCGCCGGGCCGTCCTCCAGGCGGACGCCCGACATCATCCGGCCGAGGGCGCCGGTGGGGAGGTCGCCCTTCACCTTCACGAGGTAGGTGCGCCGGTGGCCGTAGCGCGGGTGGGCGAGGCGGTTGGCGAGCTCCCCGTCGGTGGTGAAGAGCAGCGCCCCCTCGGCGTCCCAGTCGAGCCGGCCCACCGGGAAGACCCGGTCGCCCACGCCGGCGAGGTAGCGGGCGACGGTGGGGCGCCCCTGCGGATCGGAGAGCGTGGTGACGCAGCCCGGAGGCTTGTAGAGCAGGAGGTAGCGATCCCGCTCCGCGACCTCGACCGCCTTCCCGTCCACCTCGACGTGGTCGGCGTGCGGGTCGACGCTGGTTCCCATCTGCCGCACCACCGCGCCGTTCACCCGCACGCGCCCGGCCGCGATCAGCTCCTCGGCCTTCCGGCGCGAGGCCACGCCGGCCTGGGCGAGGAACTTCTGGAGCCGCTCGCTCATGGGTCTCGCTGCCCCGAAGAGGCATCCGACGGACCGGGCGCCTCCGGGCCGGCCGGCGGGGGCTCCGGATCGAGCACGCCCTTCACGGCGCGGGTGCTCGTGTCGGCGCGGTCGATGGCGGCCTCCAGCTCCTCGAGGGCCTGGTCCCCCTCCTCGCGCCCCTGCTCCAGCGCCGCGCGCAGGTTCGGGTCGGCGAGCTCGGCGACGAGCCCCTGGAGGCTCGGCACCTCCGGTGGCGCCTCCTTCTCGACGATCTCGCGCGACTCCTCCGAGAGCTCGTGGAACTCCCGCAGCGTGGGCAGGGAGGCCAGGTCCTTCAGGGCGAAGAACTCCAGGAACTCGCGCGTGGTGCCGTAGAGGATGGGGCGGCCGGGCTCCTCCTTCTTGCCCAGGATCTTGAGGAGCCGCCGCTCCAGCAGCGCCTTCATCACGGCGCCGGAGTCCACGCCCCGGATCTCCTCGACCTCGGGGCGCGTCACCGGCTGCCGGTAGGCGACGATGGCGAGCGTCTCGAGTGCCGCGCGGGTGAGGCGCTGCGGCTTCACCCGGAGGAAGCGGCGCGCCACGTCGGACGCGTCGGGAGAGGTGCGGAGCTGCCACCCGCCCGCGACCTCGTGCAGGACGACGCCCGAGACCCCCTCCCGGTAGTGCCCGGCGAGCTCGTCGAGCGCCTTGCGGACCCGGGCCGGCTCGAGCCCGGTGGCGAGGCGCACCTCCTCCACGCCGAGGGGCTTGTCGGCGAGGAAGAGCAGCGACTCCACGAGCGTGCGGGCGCGCTCCGGGGACCACCGCCTCGCCTGGGCGGCGAGCTTCTCGAAGGGCTCCTCCCGCTCGGCCGTCCCCTCCGACACCTCGATGGACGCCGGCTCGACCTCGTCGAGCGAGGGATCGGCCTTCGCCTCCTCGGCGGCCTGCAGCGCGTTCAGCTCCTCGGGGCTCGGGCCGGGGCCCTGGGTCTCGCTCATCGGTACTCCTCCACGCCGTCCGCTCCGGGCAGACCCTCGCCGAGGGTCTCCCGCGCCTCCACCACGATCTCGCCGCCCTCGCCGTCCGCGCCCAGCTCCTGCAGCACCCGGAGCAGCCGCAGCTTCACCATCTCCAGCACCGCCAGGAAGGCGGAGATGACCGCGGGCCTGCCGCCGTCCCCTGCGGCGAGCAGGAGCTCGACGAAGGTGACCCGGCGGCGCAGCCGCAGCACCTCCGCCACGCGGCTGATGGCGTCGGTGATGGAGAGCCGGTCGCCCTCGATCTCGTGCCGGGTCTCGGGCCGGGCGGCCTCGAGGGCGCGGGCGAGCGATTCGATGAGCTTGAAGACCGAGACCTCGGCGAGCCCTTCCGGCCCCTCGGGCTGGGGAATGGCTGCCGCCCGGGCCCGGCGGGTGAAGACGTCGCGATCGAGGATGTCGTGACGCCCCAGCTCCTCGGCGGCGGCCTTGTACTTCTGGTACTCGAGGAGCCGCCGGACGAGCTCCGCCCGCGGGTCCCCCTGCTCCTCCCCCGGGTCGGCGTCCTCCGCCACCTCGGTGCGCGGGAGGAGGAGCTTCGACTTCAGCAGCACGAGCTGCGCCGCCATGTGGAGGAACTCGCCGGCGACGTCGATGTCGAGCTCCTCCATCGTCCGAAGCGTGGCCAGGTAGGACTCGGTGATGCGGGCGATGGGGATGTCGAGGACGTCCACCTGGTGCTCGCGCACGAGGTGGAGCAGGAGGTCGAGCGGTCCCTCGAAGGGCGGCTCGCCCGGCCGGGTGGCCGGCAGGGTGACGCGGAACGCCTGGGGCGCCGGCGCGTCGGCCGCGGTGGGGCCCGGGCTGGCCGGGTCGGGGCTCATCGGTCTCGCCCGGTATCCTAGCGGTTCTGATCGAGCCGCATCGCGTCCCGGACCTCGACCATGGTCCGCTGCGCCTCCGCCTGCGCCCGGGCCGTGCCGTCGCGGACCACGTCGCGGACGTAGTCGGGCCGGGCGAGCAGCCCCTCGCGGGCCTCGCGCAGCCGCTCCTGGTCGGGGACGAGCCGCTCGAGGAGCTTCTTCTTGCAGTCCACGCAGCCGATGCCCGCCGTGCGGCAATTCTCGTTCACCCAGCCCACCGTCTCCGGGGTGCTGTAGATGCGGTGCAGGTAGAAGATGCCGCACACCTCGGGGTTGCCCGGGTCCTTGCGGAGCTTGCGGGCCGGGTCGGTGACCGCGCCCATCACCTTCTTCGTGGTGGACTCGGCGCTCTCGCCGAGCTCGATGGCGTTCCCGTAGCTCTTCGACATCTTCCGCCCGTCGGTGCCCACCACCTTCGCCGCCTCGGTGAGGAGCGGCTTCGGCTCGGGGAAGACCGGGCCGTAGTGGTGGTTGAACTTTCGGGCGATCTCCCGGGTCAGC
This sequence comes from Anaeromyxobacteraceae bacterium, assembly GCA_035429785.1. Taxonomy (GTDB): domain Bacteria; phylum Myxococcota; class Myxococcia; order Myxococcales; family Anaeromyxobacteraceae; genus CAIOAK01. The sequence continues at coordinate 2,009 of DAOMFN010000170.1, read as the reverse complement.
TCGAGGTGGGTGACCTGGTCGGCGCCCACCGGGACCATGGTGGCCTTGTAGAGGATGATGTCCGCCGCCATGAGGACCGGGTAGCCGAGGAAGCCGTACAGGGAGAGATCCCGGTCGGTGATCTGCTCGCGCAGCTCCTTGTAGGACGGCGAGCGCTCCAGCCAGCCGATGGGCGTGATCATGCCGAGCAGCAGGAAGAGCTCGGCGTGCTCCTTCACGTGGCTCTGCACGAAGAGGACCGTGCGCGCCGGGTCGATGCCGGCGGCCAGGAAGTCGACGAACATCTCGAACTCGGCGGCCTTCAGCTTCTCGGTCTCGTGGTAGCTCGTGGTGAGCGCGTGCCAGTCGGCGCTGAAGAAGTGCGCCCGGGAGGTCTCCTGGAGCTTCACCCAGTTGGCGATGGCCCCGTGCAGGTGGCCGAGGTGGAGCCGTCCGGTGGGACGCATGCCGGAGACGACGATGGGAAGCGGGGATGCGGTCATGAGGTGGAGCCTCTTCAGACGATGGCGAGGAGGAGGCGCTCGAGCATCCGGATCCCGGCCTGCACGGGGACGGCGATGATGCGCCAGCCGAAGAAGACGAGCCCGAGGAGCAGGAAGGGCGAGAACCTCGAGAACGCCTCCCACTGGGGGCGGAGCCGCGCGGGCAGGAAGGCGTCCACGATGCGGCTGCCGTCGAGCGGCGGGATCGGGATCAGGTTGAAGACCGCCAGGACCACGTTCATCTGGATGGCGACCTGGAGGAACGCCGCCAGCCCGCCGACCCGCTCGCTGAACCCGGGGGCCAGGCGGAAGAGGAGTCCGAGGGCGACGGTCGACGCCACCGCGAGGAGCACGTTCGCGCCGGGCCCCGCGAGCGAGGTGAACATCATGCCCCTGCCCATGTCGACGTCCCTCCGGAACCGGTTGGGGTTCACGGGGACGGGCTTCGCCCAGCCGAAGGGCGCGATGAGCGGGAGGAGGAACGTGCCGAGCGGATCGGCGTGCGCCAGCGGGTTCAGGGTGAGCCGCCCCATGCGTTCCGCCGTGTCGTCGCCGAGGCGGCGGGCCGCCCAGGCGTGGGCGAACTCGTGCACCGTGAGCGAGAGCAGGAGCACGGGCAGGTAGAGGACGGCCCTCTGGAGGATCTCGGCGAAGGAAAAGCCCAATCGTTGCCTCGGGGAAAGGACGGTTGAGTAGCACCCGCGGCCCCCCCGGTCAACGGAACGGGACCGCCCCGACGCTCACGCGCGCGGGTGGTGGCGGGCGTGCAGGCGCCGGGCGTGGGTCCGGTCCACGTGGGTGTAGATCTCGGTGGTGGTGACGTCGGCGTGCCCGAGCATGGACTGGACCGCCCGGAGGTCGGCGCCACCCTCGAGGAGGTGGGTGGCGAAGCTGTGGCGGAGCTTGTGCGGCGAGATGCGCCGGGCGATGCCCGCGGCCCGCGCGTAGCGACCGAGGAGCTTCCAGAAACCCTGGCGGGTCATCCTCCTCCCGCGGGGCGTGACGAAGAGGTCGCGGGAGCGGCGACCCCGGAGCATCTGATCGCGAGGGCCCGCGACCCAGGCCTTGAGCGAGGACGCAGCCGGGCCCCCGATGGGAACGAGCCGCTCCTTCCTCCCCTTCCCCCGGGCGAGCAGCACCCGCGACTCCAGGTCCACCTGGTTCACCTCGAGCGTCACGAGCTCCGAGACCCGGAGACCCGTGGCGTAGAGCATCTCCAGCATGGCCCTGTCCCGGAAGCCCGCCGCCCCCCGGGCGTCGCGCGGCGCCGCGAGCAGGCGCTCCACCTCCTCGCGGGAGAGGAGCTGGGGGAGCTTGCGTGCGCGGCGCGGCGCGTCCACCTCGTCGGTGGGGTCGGCCCGGGCCACGCGCTCGGCGGCGAGGAGGCGGTGGAGGCCGCGGATGGCGGAGAGCGCCCGGGCCTGGCTGCGGGCGGAGATGCCGGAGGCGGTGAGCGCGCCGAGGTGGGCCTGGACGTCGGCCCGGCCCACCTCGTCCCAGGACGTCCGCCCGGCGGCGCCGAGCCAC
>DAOMFN010000169.1:2533-5251 GCA_035429785.1 Anaeromyxobacteraceae bacterium | reverse complement strand
AGGTGCCGGCCCAGACGGTGAATCGCTTCTGCGCCTCCGGGCTGCAGTCCATCGCCACCGCGGCCGAGCGCATCCTGGCCGGCGCCGCCGACGTGATCGTGGCGGGCGGCGTCGAGAGCATGAGCCTCGTGCCGATGGGCGGGAACAAGTACAGCGCGAACCCGTCCCTCGTCTCGAACTGGCCCGAGACCTACGCCGGAATGGGCATCACCGCCGAGCTCGTGGCCCGCAAGTACGCGGTCTCGCGCGCCGACCAGGACGCCTTCGCCGCGGAGAGCCACCGCCGGGCCGCCCGCGCCCAGGCCGAGGGCTTCTTCCGGGACGAGCTCGTCCCGGTCGACGTGGAGACGACGGCGGTCGTGGCCGGGAAGCTCTCCCGGGCCTCCGAGCGCCTCGAGGAGGACGAGGGCGTGCGCGCCGACACCACGCCCGAGGGGCTCGCGAAGCTCCGGCCCGCCTTCCAGGTGGACGGGACCGTGACCGCCGGCAACGCCTCCCAGATGACCGACGGCGCGGCCGCCACGGTGGTCGTCTCGGAGCGCTACCTGAAGGAGAGCGGGGCGCGTCCCCTGGCGCGGCTCGTCGCCTACGCGGTGCGGGGCGTGGCCCCCGAGATCATGGGCATCGGGCCGGTGGAGGCCATCCCGGCGGCGCTCGCGCGGGCCGGCCTCTCGAAGGACGACCTGGCCGCCATCGAGCTCAACGAGGCCTTCGCGGCCCAGTCGATCGCCTGCGTGCGCGAGCTCGGACTCGACCCGGCCCGGGTGAACCCGCAGGGCGGCGCCATCGCGCTGGGCCACCCGCTCGGCTGCACCGGGGCGAAGCTCACCGCCACGCTGCTCCACGGCCTGCGGAGGACGGGCGGGCGGTACGGCGCGGTCTCCATGTGCATCGGGGGCGGCATGGGCGCCGCCGCCATCTTCGAGCGGCTCTAGGAGGGGACACCATGGGCAAGAAGCTCTTCAAGGGTGCGGAGTACCTGATCACCGAGGCCACCGCCGGCGACGTCTTCGTCCCCGAGGAGTTCACCGAGGAGCAGCGCAGCATCGCCACCACCGCCGACCAGTTCGTGAAGGGCGAGGTGGCCCCGGTGATGCGCGCGCTGGAGGCCCACGACACCGCCGTGGCGGCGACCCTCATGCGCAAGGCCGGGGACGCCGGGCTCCTCATGATCGACGCGCCCGCGGAGTACGGCGGGCTCGAGCTCGACAAGGCGACCAGCATGCTCGCCGCCGAGAAGATGGCGGCCGCCGAGTCGTTCTCGGTCTCCTACGCGGCCCACACCGGCATCGGGACGCTGCCGCTCGTGTACTACGGGACCCCGGCGCAGAAGGAGAAGTACCTCTCCCGGATCGTCACCGGGGAGTGGAGCGCCGCCTACTGCCTCACCGAGCCCGGCGCCGGCAGCGACGCCATGGGCGGCACCACCATGGCCAGGCTCTCCCCGGACGGGAAGCACTACCTCATCGACGGCACGAAGCAGTTCATCACGAACGGCGGGTTCGCCCGGCTCTTCACGGTCTTCGCCAAGATCGACCGCAAGCACTTCACCGCCTTCCTCGTCGAGCGCGACTTTCCCGGCGTCACCGTGGGCCCGGAGGAGAAGAAGATGGGGATCCACGGGTCCTCCACGACCTCGGTCATCTTCGAGGAGGCCCGGGTCCCGGTCGAGAACGTGCTGGGCGAGATCGGGAAGGGGCACAAGATCGCGTTCAACGTGCTCAACGTCGGGCGCTTCAAGCTCGGCGCCGCGGTGCTCGGGGCCACCAAGCACGCGCTCCTGGCCGGCGCCGCCTACGCCAACCAGCGCAAGCAGTTCGGCGTCGCCATCTCGTCGTTCGGGGCCATCCAGGAGAAGCTCGCCGACGCGGTCGCCGACACCTTCGCCTCCGAGTCGCTGGTCTACCGGCTGGCCGGGCTCATCGACGACCGGCTCGCCACCATCCCCCGCGAGGCGCCCAACCACTACGAGCTGGTCCAGGCCGCCATCGAGGAGTACGCCATCGAGTGCGCCATCTCGAAGGTGTTCTGCTCCGAGGTGCTCGCCGACGTGGTCGACGACGTGGTCCAGATCCACGGCGGGTACGGCTTCGTCCAGGAGTACCCGGCCGAGAAGTACTACCGCGACGAGCGCATCAACCGCATCTACGAGGGGACGAACGAGATCAACCGGCTCCTCGTTCCCGGCACCATCCTGCGCCGCGCCCTGAAGGGGGAGATCCCGCTGGAGCGGGAGGCCCGCAAGGCCTTCGAGGCGCTCCTCAGCCCGTCGCTCGAGGAGATCGACCCGTCCGTGCCGTTCGCGGCCGAGAAGGCCACGCTGGCCGGCCTGAAGCGGATCTTCCTCGTGCTCTCGGGCGCGGCCGTGAAGCGCTTCGGGGCCGGGCTGAAGGACGAGCAGGAGGTGCTGCTCGCCGCGGCCGACGTGGCCATCCAGGCCTTCGCCGCCGAGAGCGCCGTGCTCCGGGCCGAGAAGATCGCGAAGGGGCTGTCGCCGGCGCGCCGGGCGCTCGTGGAGGCCGCGGTGAAGGTGCACACCTTCCGCGCCGCGGAGAAGGTGGGGACCGCCGCCCGCCGCGCCGCCTTCTACGTCGCCGAGGGGGACGAGCTGTCGCTGCTCCTCGCCGGCGCGCGCCGCTTCTCGAAGTACGACGCCTCGGGGCTGCTCGCCGCCAAGCGGTTGCTGGCCGGCGCCACCGTCGAGGCCGAGCGCTACCC
>DAOMFN010000169.1:1180-2433 GCA_035429785.1 Anaeromyxobacteraceae bacterium | reverse complement strand
GGAAGTCCGCGGGCTTGGCGCTGGCCCGATCCGTGAATGGTCGTCGTCCAGGGCGGACTCTCACCGCCAGTGGAGGGTGGCACGATGACCTTCGATCGCCGACATGTCGCACTCTCGCTCGTGGCAGCTCTCGCGGTCGCCTGCGGAGGCGGCGGTGGGACCACCACCGGCGGCAGCACCGGGACCGGAGGGACGTCCGGGACCTCCGGCACGACCGGGACGACGGGCACGACCGGCACCACCGGAACGACCGGGACGACCGGCACCACGGGAACGACGGGGACGACCGGAACGACCGGGGCGACGGGACCGCTGGCCGGGATCGCGCTTCCCCAGGAGGTCTCCGCGCTCCCCACCGGCGGCGCGGCGGCGCTGCGCACGGGCGCGCTGCGCGGGGCGGGACCGATCGCCGCGGTGACGCTGCCCGAGGACTCGGACTACGCGCTCGCCCGCACGAACAAGTTCGTGCAGGAGCGCTCCCTCAGCCAGTTCGAGGTCCTGAACACGGTCTTCAACGCCATGGCGCAGACCCACTACGACGACCCCTCGGTCCTGAACCAGGGTCCGTACTCGGCGATGGTCACCTGGGAGGAGAAGGACGACAAGAGCCAGGACCAGGTCCGGCTGGTGCGCTGGGTGGTGGACTCGCGACGCGACTCCGCGGCCGACCCGAACGTCGTGCGGGCCTGGTTCCGCATGCCGATGATGGACGGCCAGCCCTACACCATCCAGGCGAAGGTGGTCATCGAGGAGGCGCCCACCCGTGCCGCCGACGGCTCCTACGCGGACTACGGCGTGTGGCGGATGGACGTGAAGGTGCTGGAGCAGCTCCCGTTCCGCTTCGTGGCCTCGGCGTCCAGGGACGCGCAGGGGCGCGCCGTGGTGATGCTGAGCCAGTCCGAGCCGGGCCCCGGCGGGGTGCCCAACGTCTCGACCGGGATCCTGCACCGGTCGGCGCAGTCCGGGTCCGGAAAGGTCGTCTACCCGGACTGGGAGAGCTGCCGGACGCCCGACTGCTCGCCGCCCCCGGTCGCGGTGGCGTACGTGTACGACGCGGCCAGGGTCACGCTGCGCAAGGGGCAGGGTGAGGCGCTCACCAAGGACCGGCACACCTTCGTGGACATCGTGAACCGCTACGGCCTCTACGATGCCTCCAGCGGGGCCGACGTCGCGAGGTCCCGTCGGTTCGGCTTCCCGCTCCGCGCGAGCGTCGAAGGGACCGAGATGTTCGGCTACTACGGCGCCTGGCAGGG
>DAOMFN010000169.1:0-1080 GCA_035429785.1 Anaeromyxobacteraceae bacterium | reverse complement strand
ACGTCCCGCACGCCTTCCAGCCCGGTGATCACCTCTGGGTGAACATCGGAGGCCCCGTCTACGTGAGCTGGAACGGCTCGGCCTGGATCCGGAAGACGGTGGCCTCGTTCGACACGCAGACCTGGACCGCCACGTTCGAGCCGGGCGGGGACGCGCCCTACGAGCTCCAGTCCGGCCGCGAGTACTACTTCAACAACAACGGCACGAACTACGTCGTGAACCGGTCGGCGCAGGACGGTGCGGTGAGCGTCCAGCTCGAGATCCAGTCGGTGGCCCACCCCTGGGACGCCCCTGCGTTCCTGCCGGCGGGCGCGGTGCTCGAGCAGCAGTGGTGCAACAAGCCCACGCCGGAGGCGGCCTGCAGCACCTTCGAGTTCGTGTCCGATCCGGCGAGCGACCGGTTCATGAAGCTCGTCTACAGGACCGTGAGCGACGCCGACGCCGGGTCCGGCAAGAGCGCCGGCGCGGTCGTGACGGCCGGGATGTGGGGGCTCCAGTCGGGCGGCGTCCAGTACAACTGGGACTACCCGCAGCAGGGCCAGGACTTCGGCGGAGCGCAGCAGTTCCTGGTCGACGGGAGCGGCGAGTACGTCCACCTCGACGACCCCATCCGCCTGGAGTCGGTCAGCCTCACGAACGGCAGCGAGACCCGCGCGTTCACGCTGCAGTTCGACGGGAACTGGATGCAGGGGCTTCCCAACGTCCACGACGAGCTGCAGCGGAACGGGTTCGAGGTGAACGACGCGGTTCGGGCCAAGGCCTTCGCGGTCCCGACCGGCACGGTCATCGGCGCCTACGTCGTGAAGCAGCTCCAGGTGAGCGAGTTCATGGCGCTGTCCGCCGAGGCTCCCCTCGACCTCACCGAGGCGGCGGCCATCGACCTCGGGGCCGTGCCGGTCTTCGTGGACCACGGCATGGGCGCGATGCCCGACCCGGCGCCGCTCAAGTACTCCGAGGGCAAGCCGGTCACGCCGTAGCCGATCGACGGGCAGTCCACGGGCCGCGTGCTCCGGCGCGCGGCCTGTCCGCGTCCCGTCCGCGTCCCGTCGAACGCGGTGCCGGCAGCCCGCGGTCGCGTCC
>DAOMFN010000168.1:0-5263 GCA_035429785.1 Anaeromyxobacteraceae bacterium | reverse complement strand
TGGACGCCGGCTGGACGGCGTGGGCAAATTTTCATTTCGGAATCGACCGCCCCGCGCGCCGATTCGGTTGCGCAGGCCCGGCGCGGCGCGCATCCAGATCGCGCAACCCGAACCCGGAGGTCCCGATGAAGACCATGCTCCGCATCACCGCCGCCGTCGCCGCACTCGCCTTCGCCGTCCCCGCGCTCGCCTGCTCGGAGGCCAAGGCCACGACGGCCCAGGCCGACCAGAAGGAGGCCTCGAAGGCCAAGGTCGCGAAGGCCGAGAAGGCTCCCACGGTGAAGACCGCGCCGGCGACGAAGTAGCGATTGACCGAAGCCCCCGGGGCGGCGGCCCCGGGGCGTCCGCGGCAGGAGCGCCCCCGGACGGCGGGCGCCCTAGCCGCGGGCCTTGTAGTGGCGGGCGAAGTCGAGGAAGAGGTCGCTCGGGGTCTGGTCGAAGCCGAGCGGCTGCATGAGGAGCAGCCACCCCACGAGCACCGCCCGCGCCGTCGACGCGGCCCGCGCACCCGTCACGCCCACCGCCAGAGGTGCGAAGAGCAGCACCGCACCGTGCCACCAGTCGTAGATGTCGGTGAGCGCGAGCCCCAGGGCCGCGAGGACCAGGCCGGCCACGAGCCGACCCCCGTACCACCAGGAGGCGGCCGCGGCCGCCGCGCTCGCCACCACCACCGCCCAGAACCGCGGGCCACCCGCCACCATCCAGAGCGTCGGCGGGAGCGTGTCGAGATACCTCCGGGTCGCGGGCCACTGCAGGAGGAAGGTGCCCACCACGACCACGCCCGCCGCGCCGGTGACCGCCATCGCCCTCCAGGGGCGCTCCGCCGACGGCAGGCGCCAGGCCTGCCAGAGCGCGGCCACCCCCACCGGCACGAGCGCCACGGCGCGGAAGTGGAGCATCCCCGCCGCCGAGAGCCAGAGCAGGGCCGGGCCCGGGCGCCGGCGGTGGACCTCCCGGAGCGCCATCGCCCCTGCCCCGATGAAGGCCGGGTCGTAGAAGCCCTGCAGGGCGAGCCGCACGAGGTAGACCCACGCGATCATCCCCACCACGGCCCGCCCGCCCGGCGCGAGCTCCGCGAGGAGCAGGAAGACCGCCAGCATCGCCAGGTGGGCGACGACGAGCATCCAGACCACGCCCACGCGCCCGAAGGCCTCCTGGCTCATCGGGATCAGCCGCCCGGCCACGGCGAGCGGCAGGAAGACGGCGAACATGCCCGGGGGGTAGTTCGCCGGCATCTGCGGCCAGGCCCCGGTCTGCTGCGGATACGGGATGCCCAGGGACGACTCGGCGAGCGGAAGCCGGTAGACGTCGATCGGCCGGTGGAGCGCCACCCAGGTGAGGTGGGCGTGGTGGAGGTGGTCGGTGTAGCCCCGCGACAGGTCGCCGTACGGGGACTGGTTGGTGAGGGGGACGAGGACCGTGAGGCCCAGCGAGGCGGCGACCAGCGCGGCGAGCGCACGTCGCGGCGGCGCGGCCATCGATCAGGCCCGCTCGGCGCTCACGAGCATGTTGTCCCCGAGGTTGACGGGAATGGGCCAGCGGGTCGGCACGACGCGCCCGAGCGCGCGGGCGACGGGTGCGAGCGCCGGGAAGCTCGCGCCGACCTTCCGGAGCAGGTAGCCGGCCGAGACCGTGTGGCTGTAGGTGCGCACGTCGGTGACCCGGAATCCGGCCTCCTCCAGGAAGGAGGACAGGGTGGGCCGGTCGAAGTAGACGAGGTGCATGTCCATGAGCCAGGGCCAGCGGGCGCCGAGCAGGCGCGCCACGAGGCTCCCGGTGTCGATGGTGGAGAGGTAGAGCCGCCCCCCGGGAACGAGCAGGTCGCGGGCCGCCGCCAGCTCCTCCCGCGGATCGGGCAGGTGCTCGATGACGTCCCACATCGTGAGGACCTCGTAGCGCTGCCCGGCGGAGGCGCGGACCTCGAGCGGCTCGGAGTGGACCGTGAACCCCTGCGTGCGGGCGTGCGCGGCGGCCCAGCGGGAGAGCTCCAGCCCCTCCGCCCGGAAGCCGTGCTCCCGCGCCACCTCGAGGAAGTAGCCGCAGTAGGCGCCCACGTCGAGGAGGGTGCGGCCGCGGCCGGGGCCGAGCGTCCGGATCACCTTGCGGAACGTGAGGATGCGGTTGTCCCGCTCCGCCATGTAGAGCGGGTCGACCACCCCCGTGTAGGCCGCCTCGAGCGCCTCGGCGGGAGGCATGGGCCACTGGAAGAGCAGACCGCAGTCGTCGCAAGCGTAGATGGGCGGGTGGTGGCGGTGGCCGAAGCTCGTGCAGCGCCACGCCCCGGCGTCGAGCGGCACCATCTCGCCGCGCGCCGGGAAGCGGAGGGAGAGGCGCGAGTCGCCGCAGAGCACGCAGCGGTCGGGGACCGGCGCGAGCGGGCGCGGCGCCTCCCGGGCGATGGCGGTCGATTCCCTCACGAGGGGCGCTCTCATAGCACCGCCCGGAGGCCCCGCCAAGCCCGCTTGCCCCTCCCGGGGGCCCTGCTAGAGTCGCCGGCAGGAGGCCGTCATGACGAAGGTTCTGGCGATGATCCTGGCTGGCGGCGAGGGACGCCGGCTCGACCCGCTGACCCGGGAGCGGGCCAAGCCCGCCGTCCCGTTCGGCGGACGCTACCGGATCATCGACTTCGTCCTCTCCAACTTCGCCAACTCCGGCGTGGTGCGGATGAAGGTCCTCGTGCAGTACAAGTCCGACTCGCTCAACACCCACGTGCAGCGGGCCTGGCGCCTCACCTCGCTCCTCAACGAGTACGTGGAGATCGTGCCGGCCCAGATGCGCTACGGGCCGAAGTGGTTCGAGGGCTCGGCCGACGCCATCTACCAGAACCTGAACATCATCACCGACGAGGAGCCGGAGCACACCTTCGTCTTCGGCGCCGACCACGTCTACCGCATGGACGTGCGCCAGATGCTCGAGTACCACCAGGACAACCAGTCCGACCTCACCGTGGCCGCCATCCCGGTGCCGCGGGCCGAGGCCAGGGACTTCGGCATCATCGAGATGGCGCCCGACGGCCGGATGATCGGCTTCGTCGAGAAGCCGAAGCCCGGCACCGAGAAGACGATGCCGGGCGACGACACGAAGTGCCTGGCCTCGATGGGCAACTACCTCTTCCGCACCGACGCGCTCGTGCAGGAGATCGTCCGCGACGCCGGCGACACCGGCTCGGCCCACGACTTCGGCAAGTCGATCGTCACCTCGATGCACACGCGCAAGCGCGTGTTCGTCTACGACTTCATGAAGAACGTGGTCCCCGGCCAGTCGGAGAAGGAGCGGGGCTACTGGCGCGACGTCGGGAGCCTGGACGCCTACTACCAGGCCAACATGGACCTCGTGGACGTGGACCCGGTCTTCTCGCTCTACAACTTCGACTGGCCCATCTTCACCATCCGCTACAACTACCCGCCGGCCAAGTTCGTCTTCAACAACGAGAAGGAGCGGCGCGTCGGCACCGCCACCGACTCCCTCATCTCCGAGGGCTGCATCATCTCCGGCGGCCGCGTGCACCACTCCATCCTCTCCCCGCGGGTCCGCATCAACAGCTTCGCGAGCGTGGAGGGGTCGATCCTCTTCGAGGACGTCAAGGTGGGCCGGCATTGCAAGATCCGCCGCGCCATCATCGACAAGCACGTCGACATCCCGGCGGGAACGGTGATCGGGTACGACCCGGAGGAGGACCGGGCCCGGTTCCAGGTCACCGAGAGCGGCATCGTCGTGATCCCCAAGGGGATGCGGATCGAGCCGAGGGGCTAGCTCCCGGTTAGAAAGGGGGGCGATGCCCACCCTCATCGCCCTGCTCACGGGCGCCGTGCTCGCCGCGGCCGCCCCCGCCCCGGACGCGCTGCCGTCCATCCCCTTCCAGCAGTTCCGCCTCCCGAACGGCCTCAACGTGATCCTCTCCGAGGACCACACCACGCCGCTCGTGGGGGTGGAGGTGCTCTACGACGTCGGCTCGAAGGACGAGAAGCCCGGCCGCACCGGGTTCGCCCACCTCTTCGAGCACCTCATGTTCCAGGGCACCGCGAACCTGCCCAAGGGCGAGGCCGACCGGCTCATCGAGGCCGCCGGCGGCAGCTCGAACGGCTCGACCAGCGCCGACCGCACCCAGTACTGGGAGCAGGTCCCGTCGAACGCGCTGGAGCAGATGCTCTTCATCCAGTCGGAGCGCATGGGCCACCTGCTCCCCACGCTCGACCAGCAGAAGCTCGACAACCAGCGCGAGGTGGTCCGGAACGAGCGGCGCGAGAACTACGAGATGCGCCCGTACGGCCAGGCCTGGAAGGCGCTCCTCGAGAACCTCTGGAACCCGGAGTTCCCCTACCACTGGCAGACCATCGGCTCGCACGAGGACCTCCAGGCCGCGTCGCTCGAGGACGTGAAGGAGTTCTTCCAGCGCTGGTACGGGCCCGGGAACGCCTCGCTCGCCATCGTGGGGGACATCGACCCGGCGAGGACCCGGGCGCTCGTGGAGAAGTACTTCGGCGGCATCCCCCGCTCCGATCCGCCGCGGCGGGAGATCCCGCCGCCCCTGCCCCTCTCCTCCCAGAGGAAGGTCGAGCTCGAGGACGACGTCCAGCTCCCCCGCCTCTACCTCGCCTGGCAGTCGCCGCGCGACCACGCCGACGGCGACGCCGAGCTCGAGGCCCTCGGCGACATCCTCTCGAACGGCAAGTCGAGCCGGCTGCAGCGCCGGCTCGTCATGGAGGAGCGGGTCGCCCAGTCGGTGATGGCCGGCCAGCAGTCGCAGGCACTGGCCGGGATGTTCATCGTGGTGGTGACGCCCAAGCCGGGCGTCCCGGTGGAGCGGCTCCAGGCCGCCGTGGACGAGGAGATCGCCCGCATCGCGAAGGAGGGCCCCACCGAGGAGGAGCTGCAGCGGGCCAAGAACCGCATCGAGTCGGCGGTGGTGTTCGGCCTCGAGCCGGTGGGCGGCTTCGGCGGGCGGGCGGCGATGCTGAACTCGTACTACTGGGAGACCGGCGACCCGGGCTACCTCGGCAAGGACGTGGCCCGCTTCCGGTCGATCACCGCGGCCGGGGTGCGGGAGGCGGCGGCGCGCTGGCTCGCCAACGAGCGCCGGGTCTCGCTGGTCGTGAACCCTCGCCCCAAGGCGCCCCCGGGCGCACCCGCTCCCGCCGGGGCCACGACGAAGGAGGGCAAGTGATGCGCTCCCGCACGCTCTCCGCGCTCGCCGCGGCGCTTCTCGCAGGTTGCGCCTCCGTCCCGGCGCGGACGGCTGCCCCGGGCGTGCCGGCCGCCGCGG
>DAOMFN010000167.1:0-5275 GCA_035429785.1 Anaeromyxobacteraceae bacterium | reverse complement strand
CATGGCGTCGGAGCCGCTGCCGGCCTCGGTCAGGGCGTAGGCGGCGAGCCACTCCTCCGGTGGCGCCACGCCGTCCTCCCGCAGGGCGGACGCGATCCGGTCCCGGACCTCGGCGGCGCTGGCCGGCCGTGCCGCCGGGTCGAGCGCCAGGCAGTCGCGCACGATGCGGGCGAGCGGCTCGGAGAGGGCGGGCTGCACCGAGCGCGGGTCGGGGAAGTCCCCCTGCACCAGGCGGCGCAGGGTCGCCGTGGGGTTCGGTGCGTCGAAGGGCAGCGCGCCGGTGCAGAGCCAGTAGAGCAGCGTCCCGAGCGAGAAGACGTCGGAGCGCTCGTCGGCCTCCCGGCCGTCCACGACCTCCGGCGCCATGTGGTTCGGGGAGCCCACCATGGCCCCCGTCATCGTCATCCGGTCGTCCTGCGAGAGGATGCGGGCGATCCCGAAGTCGGCGAGCTTCACCGACCGGCGGCCGTCCTGCTCGGAGATGAGCACGTTCTCCGGCTTGAGGTCCCGGTGGATGACGCCGGCGGCGTGGGCGTGGGCGAGCGCGTCGGCGAGCGCGTGCCCGACGAGGGCGCCGCACTCGGGCAGGGGCACCCCGACCGCCTCCACCAGTTCACGCAGGGTGCGACCATGCACGAACTCGGTGACGAGCCAGCTCTCCTCGGCGGCGTCGCCGGAGTAGTCGTAGATCTCCACGATGGCCGGATGGGAGAGGCGGGCCACCGCCCGGGCCTCCCGGGAGAACCGCTGGCGGGACTCGGGGCGCGAGGCGAGGTGGGGGTGCAGGACCTTGACCGCGACCTCCCGGTCGAGCGCGGTGTCCCGGCCCCGGTAGACCACCGACATTCCACCGGTTCCCACCTGCTCGAGAATCTCGTAGCGGTCGATCCGCCGGATCAAGACGCTCCCCTTGGACCGCGACGCCGCGATCCGATCAAGCGCCGGACACTATGACACGGATGTCGGGGCCGGGCCACCCGGCGCGGTGCGTCGGAAAGGCAGAGGGCCCGGGTGCGCGACGCATCCCGGGCCCCCGTCAGGCGCGACCTGCCGGTGCTGCGGTCAGGCGCGGACCTCCGGCGCCTTCGCCCCGCCGTCGGGAGGGGGCGTGCCGGGGACCTTCCGCCCCACCGGGTTCTCCTCGAGGGCGGCGGCGAGGACGTCGTCCATGTGGGTCGCGAAGACGAACTCGAGCTCCTTGCGGGCCTGCTCGGGGACGTCGACCAGGTCCTTCTCGTTGCGGGCGGGCAGGATGACCCGCTTGATGCCGGCGCGGTGTGCCGCGAGGACCTTCTCCTTGATGCCGCCCACGGGCAGGACGAGCCCGCGCAGGGTGGCCTCGCCGGTCATCGCCACGTCGCTGCGCACCCGGATGCCGGAGAGGAGCGAGACGAGCGCCGTGAGGATGGTCACGCCGGCCGACGGGCCGTCCTTGGGGATGGCGCCCGCGGGGAAGTGGATGTGGATGTCGGTCTTCTCGAGGAAGTTGCTCGGGATGCCGACGCTGTCGGCCTTGGAGCGCAGGTAGGAGAGGGCCGCCTGCGCCGACTCCTTCATCACGTCGCCGAGCTGGCCGGTGAGCGTGAGGGAGCCCTTGCCGGTCATGCGGGTGGCCTCGATGAAGAGGAGGTCGCCGCCGGCCGCGGTCCAGGCGAGGCCCGTGGCCACGCCGGGGATCTCCGTGCGCTCGGCCGTCTCGTTGTAGAACTTCTCGGGCCCGAGCATGTCGGCGAGGTCCTTCTCGTCGACGGAGCGCTTCGCGCCGGCCGGGAGCTTGCCGCCCGCCACCTCGACGGCGACGGCGCGCGCCACGTCGGCGATGCGCCGCTCGAGGTTGCGGACGCCGGCCTCCCGCGTGTAGGCCATGATGATCTTCACGAGCGCCTTCTCGGTGAACTCCACCGCCTCCGGCGACAGCCCGTGCTCCTTCAGCTGCTTGGGCACGAGGTGCTGCTGCGCGATGCGCACCTTCTCCTCGAAGGTGTAGCCGGGCAGCTCGAGGATCTCCATGCGGTCGCGCAGCGGCGACGGGATGGGGTCGAGCAGGTTCGCGGTGGCGATGAACATCACCTTGGAGAGGTCGAACGGCACGTCGAGGTAGTGGTCGGAGAAGCTGAAGTTCTGCTCCGGGTCGAGCACCTCGAGGAGCGCCGCGCTGGGATCGCCGCGGAAGTCGGCGCCGAGCTTGTCGATCTCGTCGAGCATCATCGTGGGGTTGTTGGAGCCGGCCTTCTTCATCGACTGGATGATGCGGCCGGGCAGCGCGCCCACGTAGGTGCGGCGGTGGCCGCGGATCTCGGCCTCGTCCCGCACGCCGCCGAGGGAGAGGCGCACGAACTTGCGCCCCGTGGCCCGGGCGATGGACTGGCCGAGCGAGGTCTTGCCCACGCCGGGAGGCCCGACGAAGCAGAGGATGGGGCCGCGCATGTCGTTCTTCAGCTTGCGGACCGCCAGGTACTCGAGGATGCGCTTCTTCACCTTCTCGAGACCGTAGTGATCGGCGTCGAGGATCGTGCGCGCGTTCTCGATGTCGAGGTTGTCCTCGGTCCGCTTCGACCAGGGCAGGTCGGCGATCCAGTCGAGGTAGGTGCGGGCGACCGCGTGCTCGGAGCTGGCCGTGGGGATGCTCTTCAGCCGGTTGAGCTCCTTGTTGGCGACCTTCTCCACCTCCGGGGGCAGGCCGGCCTTCTTGAGCCGCTCGCCCAGCTCGTCGAGCTCCTCCTCCTCCTCGCCGAGCTCGCCCAGCTCCTCCTTGATGGCCTTGAGCTGCTGGCGCAGGTAGTACTCCCGCTGGGTCTTCGACATCTCGCCCTTCACGGCGCTGTCGATCTTGTTGGAGAGCTTGAGGATCTCCCGCTTGCGGTTGAGCAGCTCGAGCACGAGCTTCATCCGCGCCTTGAGATCGACGGTCTCGAGGACCTGCTGCTTCTCCTCGATGGGCACGTCGACGTTGGCGGCGATGAGGTCGGCGAGGTGGCCGGGGTGGGTGATGGAGTCCACGAGCTCGGTGGCCGCCGTGGGCAGCTCCGGCATGAGCTCGATGACCTCGCGGGCGAGCTTCTTCAGATTGATGGCGAGGGCCTCGACCTCCACCTCGTCCACCGAGGTGCGGTCCTCCACCGGCTCGACGCGGGCCTTGAGGTAGGGGGTCTCCTGGACGAGGTCGAGGACGCGGACCCGCGCCAGCCCCTGGACCACGAGGGAGTAGTTGTCCTCCCCCATCTTGAGGAGCTTCACGATGCGGGCGACCGTGCCGACCGTGTACAGGTCGGCGGCGCCCGGGTCCTCCTCCTCGGCGCGGCGCTGGGTGACGACGCCGATGACCTGCTCGTCGCGGACGGCGTCCTTGATGAGCGCGATGGTCTTCGTGCGACCGACCGCGAGGGGGAGCACCCCGCCCGGGAAGAACACCGAGTTGCGCAGCGGCAGGATGGGGAGGACCTGGGGGATGTCCTCCTTGTTGATCAGGGCGGGCGGCCCCATCGCCGGTGCCACCTGGGCGCCCACCGCCTCCTTCTTCTTCTCCGACATGACGTGCTCCTTCTCGTGTTCATCGGAGACGTGGGGCTCCGGCGCGGTGAGGATACCACCTGGGGTGGTCCCGACCATGCGATCCGATCTAAGGCTCGGATGGGCTCGGTCAAGCGGGGGCCGCGCCGGTTTGACGCTTCCCCGCCCGGCCGATAGCATCCGGCCGCTTGCGACTGGCCCACCTCTCCGACCTGCACATCGCCGACCGGGGGCGTTACCCCCGAAACGGCCATGCCCCGCGGGACTGCGACCGGCACTCCATCCGGCTCGCCCAGCGCATCCTCGACGAGCTCGAGTCGGCCCAGGTGGATCACCTCGTGGTCACCGGCGACCTCACGCTCACCGCCGAGGCGACCGAGTTCGAGAAGGCCGCGAAGCTCCTGCGCCGGTGGGCGGACGCGGGCAGGCTCACGATCGTCCCCGGCAACCACGACGTCTGGACCGCGGAGTCGGTGAAGTCGGCCCGGTTCCTGCGCATGGTGGGACCGGACGGCAAGGGGATGCGCAAGGCGGAGGCCGTCTACCCGTTCGCCGCGCTCCCGTCCCCCGAGGTGGCCATCGTGGCCCTCGACAGCTCCCAGCACGGGGAGGACCCCTTCGAGACCCCGGGCGTCATCGGCTCGAGCCAGCTCCAGGCGGCCCGCGAGCTGGTCCGCGAGCACGCGAAGGAGGGGCGTGCCGTCCTGCTCGCGCTCCACCACCACCTCATGCTCCCGCGGGAGCGGGTGGCTTCGGATGCGCGCGTGGCCCGGATGCCGCTCCTCGACGCCGACAAGGTCGTGCGGATGGTCGCCGACGTGCGCGTGGCCGGCGTCCTCCACGGCCACCGCCACACCGCGTTCCGGGTGGACATCCCCGGCGCGGCCGGCCCGACGCCGGTTCTCTGCGCTGGCTCGGCCTCCCGGGTGACCGACGTCCCGGTGCGGCGGGCCCGGGCCTTCGTGTACGAGGTCGACCGCAGCGGCCTCCGCTCGGTCCAGACGATCCTCGCCCCGGCGGGATAGGCGGACCCGGACCCGGAGATGGCGCGCGGCTCGGGCGGCGACGGCGAGGGCACGGGGAGCAAGCGTCGGCCTGCGGGGGCGCTCCGCGTCGGCGACGCCCCGCTCTCCTCCCTCTCCCGGGACCAGCTCTCGGTCTTCCTCTACGTCTCGCTCACGCCGGAGGAGACGAAGGGTCTCGTGAAGCAGCTCGGGCTCGGAATCCCCGGATTCCGCACCGGATCGCTCGGGGACGTGGAGCGCTGCGACGTCATCGCCGACGAGATCCGGGCCCATGCCCCGTCGGGCAAGGCCGTGCTCGACCTGCTCGTGAAGGCCTTCGAGGGGGTGCCGCTCGCCCGGACCCGCCTGGACGCGCGGGGCGCGCGCGACCTGCTCGCCCTGGGCGGGGGGGACGCTGCGCTGGCGCTCTCCCTCTGGCGGGTGATCTCCGACCTCGACGAGTCGGTCCGGGCCGTCGCCGCCCCGGTCCTGGACGAGCTCGCCGCCCACTACTTCGCCCCCGGAGGGGGACCCGAGGGAGGCGCAGGGGCTCCCCAGGAGGGCGCAGCCGGGATGATGGAAGACCCGGAGGCGAGGGCCGACGCCCTCGCCGGCGCCCTCGCCGACGCCGAGAAGCGGGTCCAGGACGCGGCCCGGCGGGTGCGGGAGGCGGAGGAGCGGGGTGCCGAGCGGCCGGAGGAGGTTCGCCGCAAGGGGGAGGAGCAGCGGGAGAAGCTCCAGGTCGCGCTCCGGGAGGCTCG
>DAOMFN010000166.1:0-5288 GCA_035429785.1 Anaeromyxobacteraceae bacterium | reverse complement strand
CGAGGCGCTCGCCGCCGCCCTCGACGGGAAGCTCGCCGAGCTCTCGGACCGGGAGGCCGAGATCCGGGCCGCACCCGCGCCGACGCCGCCCGCCGACCGGCCCTCGATGCAGATAACCTTCCTGCCCCTCACCGACGACCTGCCCGAGGACCCCGCCGTCCGCGCCCTGCTCACGCGGCACCACGGCGCCGTGGCGCGCGCCAACCTCGCCGCGGCGCGCAAGGCCGGCAGGCCCTGTCCCGACCCGAAGGGCGACACCCCGGCCTACGTCGGGGTCGACGAGGTCCCGCGCGGGGGCACGAGCGACTGCCGGAACTGCCACCCGGCGGCCTTCGCGTCCTGGTCCGGGACGCGCCACGCCCGGGCCTACGGGACGCTCGTGAAGGGCGGCCGGCAGTACGACCTCGACTGCGTCTCCTGCCACGTCACCGGCTGGAAGCAGCCGGGCGGTCCGTGCGACGTGGTGTCGACGGCGGGGCGAGAGGGCGTGCAGTGCGAGGCCTGTCACGGGCCGGCGAGCCTCCACGCCGTCGACCCGCCGGGCCACATCACGCGGGACCCGCCCGCTTCCACGTGCGCAGGCTGTCACACACCGGAGCACAGCACCGGCTTCGAGCCGTCGTCCTACCGGAGGCGCGTCGTCGGTCCCGGGCACGGCGAGCCCGGGTCTCCGCCCACCCGTCCCTGACCTGGAACCGTCGGCCGATACCGCCTAGAATGAGGCGGCTCCGTACCTCGCTCCCGGGACACGATCCTCCATGATCCGCATCCGCATCCTCGCCGCCTGGTCGGCGCTCGCCCTCGCCCAGCCGACGCTCGCCGCCGACGCCGAACCGGGCCCGGAGGCATCGTCGGTCGAGGCCACTCCGGCAGCGGCCACTCCGGCGGTGGCCGCCCCGGCCGTGGCTGCCGCAGCGGACGCCGATCCCGCCACGCCGACCCCCCCAGGCGTCCTCGACGCCGGCGACGCCCCCGAGGTGGAGGAGGTGCTCGAGGCGCAGTCGGCGGAGATCGACGAGGTCCGGGTGGCCGAGGAGAAGGCCGCCCTCGTTCCCCTCCCGCACCCCGAGGACGGCGCGGCCCGCGAGGCCGACCGGCTCGGCACCGAGTCGCCCATCCGCCGGCGGATCGACGGCGCCCTGTCGCGCGACACCGCGCCCATGCCGGAGGAGGACGCGGGCACGATCGCGCTCCTGCCCGAGGTGGGGCACGACCTCCGCCGCCTCCAGGCCGAGTACGACATCCCCATCGACGTGAACGAGGCGGTGGTGCAGTACGTCCGCTTCTTCCAGACGCCGGTGGTGCGCAAGCACTTCGTGAAGTGGCTGGGACGCCTGCCCCGTTACCAGGAGCGTTACCGGGCCATCCTGCGCGAGGCCGGGCTCCCGGAGGACACGATCTACCTCGCCATGATCGAGAGCGGGTTCGCGAACCTCGCCTACTCGCGCGCCAAGGCGGCCGGCCCCTGGCAGTTCATCGCCTCCACCGGCAAGCGCATGGGGCTCTCCCAGGACTTCTGGGTGGACGAGCGGCGCGACCCGGAGAAGTCGGCGCGGGCCGCGGCGGCCTATCTGAAGGCGCTGTACGCCGAGTTCGGCGACTGGCGGCTGGCCTGGGCCGGCTACAACGCCGGCGAGGGCAAGATCGAGAAGGCGAAGCGGAAGGGGCAGCTCGACTTCTGGGAGATGGCCCGCGGCAAGATCCTGAAGCGCGAGACCAAGGGCTACGTGCCGAAGCTCATGGCGGCGGCCATCATCGCGAAGCACCCGGAGGCCTTCGGGTTCCGCGCCGAGGAGATCGAGGCCGAGCGCTGGACCGAGTACGAGCGGGTGACCATCCCGCACGCGGTGGAGCTCGAGGCGGTGGCCCGCGCCGCCGAGGTGACCACGAAGGAGCTGCACGACCTCAACCCGGAGCTGCGCCGCAGCTGCACGCCGCCGCGGTCCTGGTCGGTGAAGCTGCCCGTCGGCGCCGCCGAGGCGTTCGCCCGCAACTGGCCGGAGATCGGCCCGGCGGCCGCGCTGGGCTTCGCCCGCCACACCGTCGTGAAGGGGGAGGGCGTGGCGGCCGTGGCGGCGGCCTACGGCGTTCCCGCCTCGACCGTGCTCCAGATGAACGGCCTCAAGGCCGGCAAGCGCGTGAAGCCGGGGACCGAGCTCGTCATCCCGCTGACGGCGCTGGCCCGCCGCTCCGGCGCCCCGGCCAGCGAGACGGTGGCCCGGGCCCGCATCGGCGAGCTGCAGAAGAAGAACCCGGCGCTGGTGGAGAAGGAGCCCGTGAAGCCCGCCTCGCGGGCGGCGGTGGCGCGCGCCCCGGCCACGGCCAGCCCGGGGACGGTGCTCGTCCAGTCGGGCGACTCGCTCTGGGCCATCGCCCAGCGGCTCGGCATCGGGCTGAAGGACCTCTGCGACTGGAACGGCATCAAGAACCCGAAGCGGCACAAGCTGCAGGTGGGGCAGGAGCTCGTGGTCCGTCCGCCCTCGTCGCAGCCCGCCGTTCGCGCCGCCGGGTAGGGTCGCCCGACGGGGGTACCCGGACGGGTCAGCTACTTTTCCCGCCTCGCCAGTGGAAATCGACCCGTCGAATCATGTATCCCGTGGGCGATTGAATGCCCGGGCCGGCCCGTCCGTCCTGGGTGCAGGACCCCTCCCACGAAAGGTCATGTCCATGAAGCGCATCCTCGCCGCCGCCTTCCTCGTCGCCTTCGCCTCCACCGCCTCCGCCGACGCCGCCGCCACCTACGCCGCCAAGTGCAAGATGTGCCACGGGGCCGCGGGGGAGGGCAGCGCCATGGCCAAGGCCCCGATCAAGGGCATGGCCGCGGACAAGGTGCTGAAGGCCATCAACGAGGGCGCGGGCAAGATGAAGCCGGTCAAGATCGACGACGCCGCCGACGTGGCCAAGTTCGTCGCCGCGATGAAGTAGCGGGCCGGTCCGTCTCCGCGTCGTCCAGCGGGCCGCGAGGGGAAGTCCTCGCGGCCCGTTCGCGTCCAGGGCCCGTGCGGGGGGCGCGGGTCAGGAGATCGTCCGCGCCGGGTCGACGCGCGCGGCAAGGGCCGCCGGCGCCAGCGCGCCGAGCAGGGCCGCCGCCGTCGAGACCCCGACCCCGAGCAGCGGGAGCCAGGCCGGGAACGAGAAGAAGGTCTCGGGCCGGAACGGGAAGTCGGGCAGCAGCCGGAGCGCCGCCGCGTCCACGCCGCGGGAGGCGAGCCAGGCCACGGCCACGCCGAGGACCCCGCCGGCGAGCCCCTGGAGCCCGGCCTCGAGGAGGACGAGCGCGCGGACGTCCCCCGCCGTCGCGCCCACGGCCTGGAGGATGGCGATGTCCCGGGTGCGGGCGCGGACGCTGGCGGAGAGGGCCTGCCCGATGGCGAGGGCGGCGAGGGCGGTCATGAGCAGGGCGAGCAGGGCCAGCGCGCCCGCCACCACGGTGATGGCGAGGCCGACCCGCTCGGCCATGGCCCGCTCCCCCTCGTCGACCGCGAAGCCCATGCGCCGGACCGCCGCGGCCACGCCGGGGACGTCGTCCGGGCGCGCCACCTCGAGCACCACGGAGCTGTAGCCGGCGTCGGGCTTCCCGTACTCGCGGTGAAGGCGGCGCACCGTCTCCAGCGGGACCGCCAGCGAGTAGAGCGGCACCCGGTCGGAGAGCCCGGCCAGCGCGAGCCGCGCGTCGTACACCCGGTCCTCGGTCTTGAGCGGGATGATGGAGAAGCCGACCTGCACGGGGATCTGCAGGCCGACGAGGTCGAGCCCCGGGGGCAGGCGCCGCAGGTTCCACGCCGGGGCGATGGTCTTGTTGTAGACCTCGACGAGCCGCCGGGAGGCGAGCACCGGGATGGGCTCACCCGCCGGCGGGTCCTCGAAGCGGCGGCCGGAGGCGACGTCGGCCGCCACGAGCCCCGCGTCCACGCCCACCACCGGCACCTGCACGGTGAAGCCGGTCGGCCAGTTCATCCGCACGCCCTCGGGCGCGCGGCTCGACGCCACCGGGACCCGCAGCGAGAGGCGCCGCCAGGCCCCGTCCACGCCGGGCAGCTCGCGCAGCCGCTCCACCGCGGCGTCGTCGAGCGCGCCTCCGCCGAGTGCGGCCCCCAGCGAGACCGCCCCCGGCACGACCTCGACGAGCCGGGCGTCGCCGGGGAAGAGCTGGCGCGCGGCCTTGCCCACGCCGCCGCCGAGGGACACGAAGAAGACGAGCGACGCCGCCCCCACGCAGGCCGCGAGCGCGTTCACCACGGTCCCGCGCCGGTCGGAGCGCAGGTTCAGCGCGGCGAGGTGGACGAGGGCGCGGGGCCTCAACGGAGCCTCCCGTCCTCGAGGTGGAGCACCTGCCGCGCCGCCGCCGAGACCCGCTCCTCGTGGGTGACGACGAGCACGGTGACGCCGTCCTTCACCATGTCCGCGAAGAGCCGGATCACCGCCTCGCCGCTCACCGCGTCGAGGTTGCCGGTGGGCTCGTCGGCGAGCAGCACCGCGGGGCGGGAGAGGAGCGCCCGGGCGATGGCCACGCGCTGCCGCTCCCCGCCGGAGAGCCGGCCCGGGAGCCGCTGCGCCTTGTCGGCGAGCCCCACCCGGTCGAGCGCCTCGAGCGCGCGGGCCCGCAGGGCGCGCGTCCGCTCCGCCGACCGCCCCGCGGGCGCGAAGAGCCCGGGCAGGAGCACGTTCTCCACGGCCGGGAGCGAGGGCAGGAGGTTGAAGGCCTGGAAGACGAAGCCCACCGAGGCGTTGCGGAAGGCGGCCCGCTCCCGCGGCGAGAGGCCGCGGAGGTCCTTCCCGGCCACGGTGGCCTCCCCCTCGAAGTCGGCGTCGAGGGCGCCGGCCACGTAGAGGAGGGTGGACTTCCCCGAGCCGGACGGCCCCACCACCGCCGTGAAGCCACCCGCCGGGACCTCGAGGTCGACGTCGCGCAGGACGGCGACCTCCCGCTCGCCGTCGCGGAAGCTCTTGCGGAGGTGGCGCAGCGAGATCACGGCGGGTCCGGGTCAGGGGCGCTGTGCCGGTGTGCTGCGGCCGTCCACGTCGAGGTCGACGAGGGCGGCGCCCGGGACGAGGTCGAGCCGCGCCGACACGGCGGAGAGGGCGCTCGCGGGCTCGAGGTAGCGGTTCACGAGCGAGCGCATGACCACGGCGTTGGGGCCGGTGCCGTAGGCCTCCTCCGGCAGGGCCTCGATGGAGCGCACCAGGTGGTCGACGTCGGGCCGCGCACCGCCCCGGCCGGTGCCGAGGGCGGCCTTTTCCCCGTCGGTGGGGGGGGCGTCGCAACCGCCCGCGCCGGGCTGTCGCGC
>DAOMFN010000165.1:0-5306 GCA_035429785.1 Anaeromyxobacteraceae bacterium | reverse complement strand
CCACCGCGCGCGACGCCTCCCCGCTGCCCGCGCCGCCGCCCGCCGCGCCCCGCCCGGTCGACCCGCTCGCCGCGCACGTGCTCGAGCGGATGCCTTCACTCACGGTCGACGAGGCCTCGGTCCTGGCCGGCACGGTCCGGCTGGAGTCCCAGGAGGCCGGGCTCGACCCGGTGCTCGTGCTGGCCGTCATCGGCGTCGAGTCCGGCTGGGAGGCGACGGCCGTGTCCGAGCGGGGCGCCCGCGGGCTCATGCAGCTGCGCAGCGGCGCGCTCCGGTGGGCCGAGCGGGACGGCGGGCTGGCCCCGGGGGACGTCCACGACCCGGTCCACAACGTCCGCGTCGGCATTCGCTACCTGGCGCGCATGGTCGAGCACTTCGACGACCTCGACCTGGCCCTCATCGCCTACAACGCCGGCCCCACGCGGCTCGCCTCCTACCTCCAGGCCGTGGGCGAGGTCCCCGAGTCGATGTGGGGCTACGTCCGCAAGGTCCACCGCGAGGAGCGGCGCATCCGCCGGGGCCTGCTGAATCCGCAGGTGCTCGTGGCGGACGCGGCGCGGTAGACTCCGCCGCCATGACGGATCCCGCAGGACGCCGGCCCGCCCCGGCCGGGTGGACGCGCACGGAGCTCCGCGTGCTCGCGCGCCTGCGCACCCCCGGGCGCATCCAGGACTTCATGGACGGCCTCGCCTACCGGGCCGAGAACGACCCCGGCTCGCCGCGGCGCGTCCTCGCCGAGCGGCGCGCCCACTGCTACGACGGCGCCCTCTTCGCGGCGGCGGCCCTGCGGCGGCTGGGGCACCCGCCGCTGCTCGTGGACCTCCAGGCCGTGCGCGACGACGACCACGTGCTCGCGGTGTTCCGCGAGCGGGGCCACTGGGGCGCGGTGGCGAAGTCCAACTTCGCCGGGCTCCGGTTCCGCGAGCCCGTCTTCCGGACGGTGCGGGAGCTCGCGCTCTCCTACTTCGAGGACTACTTCAACCTGCGCGGCGAGAAGACGCTCCGGAACCACTCCCTGCCGTTCGACCTCTCCCGCTTCGACCGGCTCGGCTGGACCTTCCGGGACGACCACCTGCTCGACATCGCCGGCTGGCTGGACGCCTCGCCCCACCGCAGCCTGCTCACGCCGGCCATGGTGCGCGGCCTGCGCCGGGTGGACCGGCGCTCGCTCCAGTCGGGCATGGTGGGCACCGACCTCGCCGGCGTGCACGGCGCCTGAGCGTACGGTGAAAGGGTCGTCGGCGCGGCTCTTCGCGGTGGCGGTGGCCATCTGGGGCACCACCTGGATCGCCATCACCTTCCAGCTCGGGCGGGCGCCGCCCGAGGCCAGCGTGGCGCTGCGCTTCGCCATCGCGTCCGCGCTCCTCCTCGGCTGGTGCGGGGCGACGGGCCGGCGCCTGCGGTTCCCCGCGGCCGTGCACGCCGAGCTGGCGCTCCTCGGGCTCTTCATGTTCTGCCTCTCCTACCTCGCGGTCTACCGGGCCGAGACCCACCTCGTCTCGGGGCTCGTGGCGGTGGGCTACTCGGCGAGCCCGCTCGTCAACGCCGCCATCTCCCGGATCGCCTTCGGGACCCCGGCGCCGCGGCGGGTGCTGGTGGGCGGCCTCCTCGGCATGGCCGGCATCGCGCTCGTCTTCTGGCCCGAGATCCGCCGCGTCCGGGCCGACGCCGGGATCGCCACCGGCGCGCTGCTCGTCGTCGCCGCCGTCCTCGCCTCGGGGATCGGGAACGTCTTCGCGTCCCGCGCCGAGCGGCTCGGGCTCGACGTCTGGCAGAAGATGGCCTGGGGCATGGCCTGGGGCGCGGGCGCGAGCCTCCTCGCGGCGCTCCTCGGCGGCGAGCCTCTGCGGTTCGATCCGACGCCGGCCTACCTGGCCTCGCTCCTCTACCTGGCCGTGTTCGGGTCCATCCTGGCCTTCGCCGCGTTCCTGACGCTCCTCGAGCGGGTGGGAGCGGCCCGGGCCGGCTACGTCGGCGTGATGACGCCCGTCGTGGCCCTGGCCGTCTCGGGGGTGGTCGAGGGCTTCGCCTGGGGGCCGACGACCCTGGCGGGGATCGCGGTGGTCGTCGCCGGCAACCTGCTCGTCCTCCGCCGTCCCGGGTAGAAATTCGCTTGAACGGCGGCCGCTCCGCCGACAATTGAGCAGGAGACCGTTTCCATGCGCCGGGAGGGCTCCATGGATCCTGCTTCGTTCGCCGACGTGCTGCGCCGGTTCCCGCTCGCCGTGAGCGTCGTCACCGTGGGTCGCGGAGGCGCGGAGAACGCGCTCACCGTGTCGTGGGCCACGCCGTGCTCCTTCGACCCGCCCATGTTCCTCGTGGCCGTCGACCGGCTCCACTACAGCGTCGACTTCGTGAAGAGCACGCGCAACTTCGCGGTGAACGTGCTCGGCGAGGGGCAGGAGCGGCTGGCGGGCCAGTTCGCGCGCCAGTCCATGCTGGGCGAGGACAAGCTCGCCGGCGTGTCCCACCGCGAGGGCCCCGCCGGGTCGCCCATCCTGAACGACGCGGTTGCCTGGTTCGACTGCGAGCTCGCCTTCTTCGTCGAGGCGGGGGACCACTACCTGCTCGTCGGGCGGGTGGTGGACTCCGGGCAGCAGGGGACGGGCAAGGCGCTCGTCGCCGGGGCTGGCCTGCGCTACGTGAAGTCGGGGGCCTGAGGTCGCCCTCCGCTTCCCCCGGAAGCGTCATCGCGGACCGTCCCCGTCCCGTGAACGGGGGACGCGATTCCGAATTTTCTCAAGGTAATCAATAATTTAGACGGGTGGCCGCCGACGGCCACCGCTACACCCCTCGCTTCCTGAAGTTCACGGAAAGAGGGGGCGTCGATGCCGAGCCGGGAACCGCGGAGCCGCTGGGGCCTTCTGGCAGTTTCACTCGTCGTCGCAGCCTCCGCGCCGTCCGGCGCGCGCGCACAGGTGGTGGGCGACAGCGTCAACATGGTCTCCGGCACCGGGTGGCCCGGGGGCGACCCCTTCCTGCAGCGGCAGAACGAGCCGTCGATCGCGGTCTCGTCGGCGAACCCGATGCACCTGCTCGCCGGCGCGAACGACTACCGGTCGGTCGACGTGCCCTTCGTCGCCGACGCGACGAAGATGGCCGCCGACGCCTGGCAGGGCGTCTTCAAGTCCTACGACGGCGGCCAGACCTGGAAGAGCACCCTCATGCCCGGGTACCCGCAGGACACCTCCTGGGACGGGACCCGTTCCGCGATCCGCGGCCCGGCGGGCGAGGTGCTCTACAACGCGTCGGCCGACCCGGTGGTCCGCGCCGGCACGGACGGGATGTTCTACTTCGCCGGCATCGTCTTCAAGCGCGGGACGAACGACGGCCGCGTGGTGGTGAACCGCTTCATCGACCTGAACAACAAGGAGAACGGCGACGTCGTCGCCGGCACCGACTCCATCCAGTGGGTGGACGCGAAGGTCATCGACCAGGGCGGGACGTACTTCGCCGACAAGCCCTGGATCGCCGTCGACGTGCCCCGGGCCGGGGCGGTCCAGTGCACGGTCTCGAAGAAGGACAAGGACGGGAACGTGCTCTTCACCCGGTCCTTCGCCGGCGGCGCCCTCTACGCGGTGTGGGCGCGCATCTACTCCGACGTGCGCGCCGACGTCATGTTCTCCCGGTCCCTCGACTGCGGCGACACCTGGAGCGCGCCCCTCCAGCTGAACGACGTCAAGTCGCAGGCCAGCCAGGGCGTGGTGGCCTCGGTCGACCCGCGCACCGGCGACGTCTACGTGGCCTGGCGCCGGTTCGGCCTGCCGAACGCCTCGCCTCCGCAGGCCGAGGACGCCATCTTCGTGGCCCGCACCTTCAGCAAGGGGCGCAAGTTCACCCACCCCCGGCTCCTCACCACCTTCGTGCCCTTCGAGCAGGACCAGGACCCCACCCGGCTCCGCTTCCGCACCGAGGCCTTCCCCTCGCTCGCCTCCTCGGTGAACCCCGCCGGCACGCAGAGCTGGACCCACGTGGCCTGGGCGCAGCGCGGCCCGAACGGCGACGGCCAGGTGGTGCTCTCCCAGGTGCAGGTGGCGCCCCCGCCGCCGTCCAACGACGAGTGGGACGACCCGTGCGACGGGTGGAAGATCCCGGCCTACCCGATCGACGCGGCCCCGGTCGCCGACGACGCCGGCAACGCATTCACCCGTGGTCACCAGTTCATGCCCCAGCTCACCTTCACCCAGGGGAGGCTCGTCGCGGTCTACTACGACAGCCGGCTCGACCACACCCGGAACTACTACAGGCCCCACGATCCCTGCCTCCCGGTGGGGACCTGCTGGGGCCCCGACGCGAAGGGGCGCTGGTACACCGAGGAGCGGAGCCCCGTCGGCGAGCGGGCCCTGTCGTCCGATCCGGCGGCCTGGATCGACTGGGTGAGCGGCGAGATCGACGACACCGGCCTCCAGCTCGCCCGCCACACCGTCGACGTGCGGGTGGCCGTGGCGCTCCCGGCGGCCCAGCCTGCCTTCACGGCCGTCGCCCTCTCCCGCATGCCCTTCGGTTCACGAGGCGACGAGGCTCCGGCCGACGCCAACCCCTACGACGCCGGCCGGGACCCGTCCGATCCCGCGAAGCGGCCGCTCTCCTTCGGTCCCCCCGGGCACATCGACGTCCTCGACCCCGGCTCCGGCACCGGAGCGCCCACCCTCCTCCGGCTCCAGGACCTGCAGGTGAACCCGCCCAACCTGCCCATGTTCAAGAACGGCTCGGTGCCGTTCATCGGCGACTACATCGACGTGCAGGGACCGGTGTTCGTCCGCACCGCCACCGGGTGGGCCTTCGACACCCAGCCCACCGCCTCGCCGGTCTTCCACGCGGTGTGGACCTCCAACCAGGACGTCGTGCCTCCCCTCGACGGCGACTGGACGAACTACGCGCCGCCCGGGACGCTGGCCGGGACGGCGAGCCGGGTCGACCCCACCCAGACCGTCCCCGCCTGCCGCGTGGGGAACGCCGGGTCCCGCAACCAGAACGTCTACACGGCGCGGATCTCGGAGGGGCTCTTCGTGAGCTCTCCCCAGAACGCCAAGGCGCTCTCGACCGGGTTCCTCCGGAACTTCGTGGTCTCGGCGGTGAACGCCACCGGCCAGGACCGCACCTTCACCTTCAACCTGACCCAGCCGGCGAACGCCTACGCCTCCTTCCGCGCCGACGGCGGGACGCCGGTGCAGCAGGTCACGGTCCGCATCCCGGCCCGGTCGAGCGCCGTGCAGACCGTCTCGATGAAGCTCCTCCCCGGGGGAACCAACCCGGCCACCCTCGCGGTGAACGTCGTCGAGGTGGGCGGGAGCGGGCTCTCCGGC